>NZ_DCRI01000112.1:0-27360 GCF_002324975.1 Acinetobacter sp. UBA1496
AAAGTTCTTGAGGAATATCATGCCATGTCGCACCCGTACGTAGTTTCCATAAGATGGCTTCCATGATATTTCTACTATTTTTTGAACAGTAACAACCGTGTAATCGCATAGTATCTTGAATTTGCTGCCAAATATCATCGGTGAGAAGAGTACGTGCCATTGAAAAAATATAGAAATGAAAAGAGCTTAAAGGAGGATTTTAAGTATTTAAAACCAATTCTTCAAATGAGGACACGCCCTAGTTTGATTCAAGTTAAATGATATAAAAAAGCGACCTACATAGGTCGCTTTTTTTGAATATTCGATATTTATGCTACAGAATCTGCAGGATTGCGCCATAGGCTTTCTAGGTCATAGAATTTACGCGCTGTAGGCAGCATGCAGTGCACTACAACAAAACCTAGATCAATCAGGATCCATTCTGCATCACGTTCGCCTTCGATACCAAGCGGACGGAAACCTGCTTTACGTGCTTCTTCAGCAACATTATCTGCAAGTGATTTGATATGGCGGGTTGATGTACCGCTTGCAATCACCATGGCATCTGCCACGTTACTGATGCTAGCCACATCAAGCTGAACAACTTCTTTAGCCTTTACATCTTCGAGGGCTGCATGTACAACTTTCAAGCATGCGTTTACTGCTTGTGCATGAGAATTCATAGTGTGATCGTGAGAATTAGAAGCGCTGGGCGATGGTTCTAAATTCATAGGGAGTATAATTTCCTAACAATTATGCATGATCTAATATAGCGGTTTTAGCCCAAAATTTCAAATGCACCTTCCGTCGCTTTAGTCATACTCCGGGAAGAACTGTTCTTTCCAGCCAAAGGATTCTCCCGAAGTCCCCAGAGGTTTATATTCGGCTGCGACATAACCACTGTATTGGCTATTCTCTAACCATTGAAAAATCTCATAATATGGAATGGATGCGGTATTGGGTTGATGACGCCCCGGGCAGTCTGCAAACTGAATATGACCAATCTCTGCAATATTTTCTTTTAAGGCTTCCAGTACATCTTCACCCATCATGGCCATATGATAACAGTCATATTGCATTTTCAAGGCAGAATGATTAACCGCTTCCAGCATCTCCTGAGCTTGAGCCACATTCTGAATCAGGAAACGTGGCATGTCCTGACCGTTGATCATTTCAAAGACTGGCTGAATCTGATAATCAGAGAGCATGGAGCAGGCAATTTTCAGATTACTCGCCAAGGTGTTCAGGCAAGGAAGCAGGTCACAATCCAGTGGCTGTTTGCCGGCCAGAATATTGACACTCGGCACATTCAGAGCAGTCGCATATTGAATGGCTTGCTCTATGGCATGACGAAACTCGATTTCCTGTCCAGGGATACCGGCCAGACCGTGTCCACCTTGCATCAGATCACCAGCAGGCACATTAATCAGGCAGATATCAAGATCATGTAACTGAAGCTGCTGCTGAATCTGCTCAATACTCAGTTCATAGGGGAACTGGATTTCCACATGCTTAAAACCGTGCGCATGAGCCAAGGCAAAACGTTCTAAGAGCGGTACTTCCGTGAAAATCATGGAGAGGTTAACGGCGAGTTTGGTCATGGGCTTTTCCTTGCTCAAGTCAGAATATTGAAATGTAATATTAGCGGTCTACGTGCTTGATAACAGTGGCTAGATCGGCTTCAGCAAATCCGTCTTGCTGATGGGTTTTGAGTTGAGACAGGGCTTGGCTGGCCACAGGAATATCCAAAGATAAAGTAGCTGCCAGTTGCACAGCATTGTTCAGGTCTTTAGACAATGTCTGCACTTTCCATTGCACGGGTTCAAACGTCTGGCTGGCCATACGTGGGGCTAGAATTTGAAAAGGCTTGGAGTCAGCAAAACCACCGGCTAATGCTAGTGCAAGCAGGGCAGTATCCACACCGGCACGATCAGCCAAAGCCACTGCCTCAGCTATCAAGGTGCTATTCGCTGCCACAATCAGCTGATTACAGATTTTAGTCGCCTGACCGGTTCCAGTATCACCCATGCGAGTGACACGTTGTGAAAGCACCTTATAGATTGGATCAAGTGCGGTAATAGTTTCTGCATCACCGCCAGCGAAGATCACTAGCGTGCCTTGTTCTGCACCGACTGTACCGCCAGATACAGGAGAGTCAATCCAAGTGGCTTGTTTAGCTTGGGCTTGTTCAGCCAGATTTTTAGTTTGATGTATGGAAAGACTGGAAAAATCGACAATGATCTGACCAGCCACCAGATAGGGCTGAATCTGCTCAAAGACCGATTGCACCGCAGCATCATCTGCCAGACAGGTCAGAATAACGGGATAATCTGCAATTTGATCTAGATATAGCGGAGTGGCTCCCAGTGCAAGCAATGGATCGCAGGCACTGGCCGTGCGGTTCCAGACTGCAACTTGGAAACCAGCTTTCAGCAGTCGGGTTGCCATGCGGCTACCCATGAGTCCCATACCTAAAAAGGCAATTTTGCTATCACGATCGAATTGCATTTTATCTCTCATCTTTTGATTTTGCTTCAGCCATAATTATCGATATTGACGTGGCACAAACTGCACGTCCGGATCTTTATCCTTTTTACGTGCCAGTTGGCTGTTTTTACCGAGTAACAGTTTAAGCTGCCAGATTTTTTCCATACGCAGTGACTTGTTGGGTTTGTGTTCCATCGCATCCAGCACAAATTTAGAGGCCATCAAGGCATCTGGAGAGCGTTGTGACATTTCTTCAGCCAAAGCCTGTGCTTTTGCTAATGGCTGCTCATCGACATGGGTGATCAGACCAATTTCTTTGGCATAGGCACCTTCAAAAATACGTGCGGTTAAAGTCAGCTCTTTGGCCAAATCAATCCCGATCAGACCTTTGAGAGAACGCGTTAGCCCCATATCTGGTACTAGACCCCAACGAGTTTCCATAATTGACATTTTGGTCGCAGGATGGGCGATTCGGATATCCGCAGCCAACGCAAGTTGCATACCTGCACCAAAGCAGAAACCTTCAATGGCTGCAATGACGGGTACAGGCAGTTCCTGCCAGACCAGAAAAGCTTTCTGAAATAAGCTCTGTCCAGGACGAATCAGTTCCCAGGCCGCATAGGCCCGATTTTTAGGATTATTTAAATCGGCCAAGTCAATGCCGGCACTAAAGACCTGCGCTTCACCGGTTAAAATGACACACCGCACCGACTTGTCTTTTTTAATCCGGTTCGCAATCTGCACCAGTTCACGCAGCAGGGCAAAGCTCATGGCATTACGTTTATCTGGACGGCTGAGAGTAACCGTGGCAATTCCATTATTTTTTTCAAAGCGTACAAGTGACATGGTATTCATCCTTAATTTTTCTGTAAGCGAGCATAGCATGAGCAATCTGTGCTTGCATGACAGTGCAGTCATACAGATATGAGTAAGTAAAACAGTAATTTTTTAACCACTATGCTTGTTTAAAATTTGCTGAGCTGCCTGTTCTACCTGCTCAATCACTGCTTTCAGTTCATCCAGATATTTCAGTACTTCCTGAACAAAACTGTCATCGGCCTTACGGCGTTCCTTACGCAAGGTCGAGACAAACTGCTCAAAACTTCCGGTAACTTTTTGCAGAGTCGGTGTGCCGACGTAACGGGTAGCCCCATAGAGACGGTGCAAAACATGTTCCAGCTGCGGAAAATCTTCCAGCTCAATTAATTGCTTAATTTCATCCAGCTCTTTTTCAAAACTGTCGACCAGCATGCTAAGCAGATCGACTGCCAGATCTTCTTTATTGGCTGCCAGTTGCAAGCTTTGTTGCCAATCCAGAATATTCGGATCCAGCGCATCAATGACATTGGCACGTTCCAGCACTGGAATCTTTTTAAAACTTTCAGTCGTCCACTGCGTCAGGATCTGCACGATCTGATCAATCTGAATAGGCTTGGTGACATAATCATCCATACCATTTTGTAACAGTTTTTGCTTCTCGTCGGAAAGGGCATGTGCTGTCAGGGCAATAATCGGCAGACGCTGATGATTTTCAAAAGTTGATTCCAGTGAACGGATTGCACGGGTGGTATCGATACCGGACATCACTGGCATCTGGATATCCATAAATATCAGATCAAAAGATGGCAGACCCTGTTCATAACGGCTCTGGATGATATCAATCGCTTCCTGTCCGCTAATGGCTTTGGTTGTGGTCACATTCAGTTCGGCTAGCAAGGCCTCCAGAACAATCAGGTTCGGCAGATGGTCATCAACGGCAAGGATATGCAGTCCCTGGCCATTAAAGTCTTTATGCTGTTCCTGATCAAAGACGGGTTGATTGCCGAGTAGCTGAATCAGGGCACTACGACTGAGTGGCTGATGCAGAGCACGGGCACGATGATCATTCAGCATGTTCGGATCAAGCTGCATTTGATAACCATACACAGCCAGATGTCCCTGATAGCGAGAACGAATTTCTGTCAGTAAGGCTTGGCTATCACCACTATGGTCAACAATCAGCCAGGTATTCTCAATATTTTGTAAATGGTTCAGACGGCTAAACAGATCCAGAATGGATGTCGATTCAATATGTTTAACGTGATAATTTTCCAGATAATGTCTTAATACATTCGCTGTTGCCGGATGGGCGAGATAAGACACAACCGTCAGATCACTGAAATCCGGGTGCTCATGGATAATATCTTCATCCACCGGGAATTGGGCGGTAAACCAGAAGGTTGAGCCTTTTTCTGTTGGAGCACGTTCCTGATTATCTTCAAATCCGATTTGACCATGCATCAAGTGGACCAGTTGTTTGGAAATGGCCAGGCCTAAACCTGTACCGCCGAATTGGCGGGTGACCGAGGTATCGCCTTGCGAGAAGGATTCAAACAGTTTTTTACGGTCAGTTCCGCTCAGGCCAATGCCGCTGTCCTGAACACTGAAATGCAGCAGACATTGCCCAATATCATCGTGCTCCATGCGTGCCCGAACAATGATTTCGCCGTCTGGAGTAAACTTGATCGCATTAGAAATCAGGTTGGTCAGAATCTGCTTAAAGCGTAGTACATCACCAATCACATGTTTCGGTACATTGTCTGCAAAATAGAACGCCATATCGATATGCTTCTGTGCAGCCAGTGGCGAGAGCATGTCCATCACATCAAAGATAGCTTCTTCCAGATCAAAAGGTGCAGTTTCCAGTTCCAGTTTGCCAGCATCAATCTTGGAGAAATCCAGTACATCATTGATCAGGGCCAGCAAATGTGCAGAAGATTTGCGGATGGTCTGCAAATACAGGCTTTGCTCATTGCTAAGATTGCCTTGACGCAGCAGCAGGTGAATAAAACCATCCATACTGTTTAAGGGTGTGCGTAATTCATGGGAAATATTGGCCAGAAATACCGACTTGGCCTGGTTGGCCGAAATCGCCTGGTCACGTGCCTGACGATAAGTAATATTTTGAACTTCTAAAGTATCTAGAGTACGGCGCAAATCATCTTCGGTCTGTTCGGTATGCTCGCGCAATTCCAGAAAACTGAAATGTAGACGTTTCACCACATTGGCAATATCACGCTGCAAAAGACGCAGTTCACCGGTACTGTTAATCACCATATGCTGATCTAGGGTGTCGGCATTCAGGCGTTGCAGCTGCATGCGAATCTCATACATCGGCGCAATCCAGCGACGTGAATAGAAATTCAGACATAACAACAAGAGCAATAAGGTCAATAAGCCGGTCGCAATCAAAACGATCAAGACCCGGTAGCGGGCAATTTCTAAGGGCTGATTGTCCAGTTCGATCGCCAGCCAGCCTGCATTCATGCCATTTTCATTTACTTTGACTGCATAAATATGATTGTTTTTATCTAAGATCGGGCCAACAAAATTGCCATCTTTTTTAAAGTCCGGCCAAGGCGCCTGTTCCTGAAAACCAATGCCGAGTTTACTTTTGCCATTTTCATCCAGAATAGCCGCACGAACCAGATGCTTTTCATTCAGCATATTTTGCATGGCATCATGAGCCTGCTCATATTGCCATGGGTACAGGCTCAAAATGTCCAGCGCATATTCAGACGTGGCCTGAAAACGGGTCAGAATCGCAATGGCCATCTGCTTTTGCTGGGCACGAGCGGCATTGGAAGTCTCTGAAATGACCAGAGCAGCGCCGACACAGGCCAGAATAGTAATGGGTACAAAAATCAGTGCAATCAGCTGTCCATAAGCATGATTTAAGTGTAGGCGTTTAAACAGCTTTTTGTTGATATTTGACATGATTCAAGCAGTATTTTCCTTATGCTTTGCATATTAGCATGCTTTAAATCTACTGTTAAAATTTCAGCATTATTTTTATAAAGCTCCAGATTAAGGCAGAAAATAAGAACCATTATGCTGAACAGTCATTATTGGGGTTTGAGTAAATCTTTTCAGGAGGCGAGGTGAGCTAAGTCACTGTCATGATTAAGGAGTTTTATCAAGCTAAAACAGGACGAATTGGCCATGCCGATCGTGATTTATACAGTTTTATGCAAAAGCACTGCTATAAATGGGTGCAGGAAAATGCATTTTTTCATACAATAGCCGCACCTCGATATAGGTGCAAATAATGAGTAATACCACCCCTGATTTTCAAGCAGACGAATTTTTACTGGACCATTATGTAGGCAAAACGCCACTGGTGCGTTTGCAGCGTCTGGCTAGTCACACTCAAGCCACAGTACTCGCAAAACTCGAAGGAAATAATCCGGCAGGCTCGGTCAAGGACCGTCCAGCGTATAACATGATCATGCAGGCGGAAAAGCGCGGACAGATCAAACCGGGTGATACCTTGATTGAGGCGACCAGCGGAAATACAGGGATTGCATTGGCGATGGTTGCGGCCATGCGCGGTTACAAAATGCAGCTGATTATGCCGAATAACATGAGTCAGGAACGTAAGGACGCGATGCGTGCTTATGGCGCTGAACTGATTGAAGTGACCAAAGAGCAGGGCATGGAAGGTGCACGTGATCTGGCCTTGCAAATGCAGGCTGATGGTAAAGGTCTGGTGTTAAACCAGTTTGGTAACCCGGACAATGTCGAAGCACATTACCTGACCACAGGTCCTGAAATCTGGCAGCAAACTGGCGGCAAGATTACGCACTTTGTCAGCTCAATGGGTACTACAGGTACGATCATGGGCGTATCTAAATATCTGAAAGAAATGAATCCGGATATTCAGATTGTGGGCCTACAACCATCTGATGGTTCTAGCATTGCCGGTATCCGTCGCTGGCCAGAAGAATATTTGCCAACGATTTTCGATCGTAGTCGTATCGACCATATTATCGATATTCCACAGATTGAAGCGGAACGTACTATGCGTAAATTGGCACAAAAAGAAGGTATCAGTGCCGGTACATCTTCTGGCGGTGCAGTTTGGGCATCCATCAAGCTTGCAGAAGAAAATCCAGATGCAGTGATTGTATGTATTATCTGTGACCGTGGTGACCGTTACCTGTCTACAGGCTTGTTCTCTGTACAAGACCCTGAATAATTTTTGAGAAATCTTTTATGCGCCTGCCTGTTTTAACTTTCGATATTGAAACCCAAACCGATCTTAAATCAGGCGCGCATCTGTTTGCTCTGGATCTGCCCGAGGCTGATCTGGATCAGGCCCTGACCAAATTACGCCGTCAGGAATCAGGCTCGGATTTTCAGCGTCTGCCACTGCATGAGATTGTCTGTATTTCCGGTTTATGGATGGATGAACAGGGCATGCGCCTGTTTTCTTTCAGCCGTGAACAGTACAGCGAAGCAGAGATTTTAAAAAAATTCTTATCCATTTTTGACAAGCGTCATCCGACGCTAGTCAGTTGGAATGGCTCACAATTTGACCTGCCGGTTATTCTTTATCGGGCCATGTATCATGGCTTATCTGCCCCAAGTCTGTTCGATGAGGGCGAAATTGATACGCAAAAGCGTTATAATAACTACCAGAATCGTTACCATCAGCGTCACGTCGATTTGATGGATGTTATGGCCATGTTTCATGCCCGTCATTTTCAGAAACTGGATGATGTTGCTCATTTATTGGGTTATCCAGGCAAGCGTGGTGATGGTGGCTATCATGTACCTGAATATGTACGTAACCAGCAATGGAGCCAACTCACCAGCTATTGCGAAGGTGATGTGCTCAATACTTGGTTGGTCTATATTCGCTGGCTGTTGCTAAAGGGCCAATTGATGTTGCCTGATTATCAGCATCTGGTGCAGAGTACGATTCAATACCTGCATACCCAGCCGCAACATGCAGATTTTTTATCAGTCTGGCGTGAAACCTCACAAAGAACTGAATTTACCCGTTTTGATTTTCCCATCTCCACATCCTAGGTTTTCATGAAACGTCGAGCACAACCACGTCCAGCACCGCAATCCGAGTATATTTTTCAGGTTGAATCACTCTCACATGAAGGACGTGGCATCGCTCACTATGGTTCACATCCGGACCATCCGCTTGAAAAGCATGGCAAGAAAGTCTTTATCCGTTATGCCTTGCCAGGTGAAACCGTTCGTGCCCGCATTACCCGTGAAGTCAAAAAACTGGAAGAGGCAGATAGCCTTGAGTTGCTCAGTGAGGCGTCCGAGATCAGGGCCAAACCTGTGTGTCCACATTTTGGCGTTTGTGGTGGCTGCAATATGCAGCATATCCATCCAGATGCCCAAATTGAACTTAAGCAGGATGTTCTGAAATCACATTTGCAGCATTTTGCCGGGATTCAGCCTGAAGAATGGCTGCCACCGCTACGTTCACAACGTGAAGACTACCGTCGTAAAGCCCGGATTGGGGTACGTTATCTGCCTCAAAAAGACAAGCTGGTGGTTGGTTTTCGTGAAAACCAGTCCAATAAGCTGACCTCGATTGACCGCTGCATGATTCTAGATCGCGAGTTTGGATCGGTTACACGTCTTAAACAATTGCTCCAAAGTCTCGATGGTCAGGCAGATATTGGTCATATAGAATTGGCTATGGGTGATCATGACATTGCGTTGCTTATTCGTGAAACTGCAGAATTATCGGTAACAGATGTCAACCGATTACGCCAATTTACGTTAGAGAAAGGTTGGCAGCTTTATTTGCAACCTGCAGGTCAAGATTATTTGAAGCGGATTGATGAGCCTGAACAGGCAGCACGCTTACACTATGGTCTTGATGACTTTGATGTGGAATTCGGTTTTAATCCATTGGACTTCACTCAGGTCAATTCAACGATCAATCCGCAGATGGTTCGCTTGGCATGTGATTTGCTTCAATTACAGCAAGGCGAACGCGTTCTGGATCTGTTTTGTGGATTAGGAAACTTCTCTTTGCCACTGGCGCGTTGTGTTGGTGCATCTGGTCGGGTGGTTGCGGTTGAGGGGAGTGAGGAAATGGCGCAACGCGGTGCAGAAAATGCTAACCATAATGGTATTGCACAAGTTTCGTTCTATTCACAAGATTTAACCAAAGATTTTTCGCACCAGTCTTGGGCAAATCAAGGATTTGATGCATTATTAATCGACCCGCCACGTGCTGGAGCAGAAGAAGTTATGCATTATATCCCTCAATTTGGTGCCAAAAGAATCGTTTATGTGTCATGTAATCCCGCTACGCTCGCAAGAGATGCAGGGCTACTGGTACAACAGGGTTATCAGCTAACCAAAGCCGGTGTGATGGATATGTTTACGCATACCGGACATGTCGAGTCGATTGCCTTGTTCGAAAAAGAAAATTAAATAAACGATCAAAGAGATGATGTATCTAAAAGTAGGAGAAGGGTATGGTCACAGTACGTGAGCAACTGCCTGGGCGGCTCAATGAGTTGTCACAGGAGGCGACTGTAGAACATGCCGAACAAGCACAGCAGGATCTGACTGAATGGTTAGATCGGGTTCGTGGCATATTAGACGGGGCTCCCCTGAAGCAGCTCGAAGAAGTTGCCCGTTTAACCTTAGAAAAAGAGCTACAAAGTACGGTTCAGCATCGCTCTAATACCTTCTATACCGGTATTGAAATGGCGGATATTCTCGCGCATCTCTATGTTGATGAAGATACCTTGTCTGCTGCCATGCTTTACCGCGCAGTACGTGAAGGCGTCATGCCACTGGTAGAAGTGCAGGAAAAATTCGGTGAACAGGTCTACAGCCTGGTCAAAGGCACGCTGTCCATGGGTAAGCTGTCTGAGCTGATTGAAAAAAATAAACGCCTGGAAGACCACTTCAATAATAACCATCGTGAGCACCTATCTGGCATTTACAAGATGCTGATTTCAGTGACAGAAGATGTCCGCGTCGTGTTAATCAAGCTGGCAGAACGTACCTATGCACTGCGTGAGCTGGCTAATTCTTCACGTGAACGGCAAGAACGGGTCGCACGAGAAATTCTCACCATTTATTCTCCTTTAGCGCATCGTCTCGGGATTGCCCAGCTGAAATGGGAACTCGAAGATCTAGCCTTCCGCTATCTGGCGCCGGAACGCTATAAAGAAATCGCCTCTTTGCTGAATGAAAAGCGTCTGGAACGCGAACAATATATTCAGTTCGTGATTGATAAATTGCGTGAAGAGCTGGCAGAACACGGCATTGAAGCTGAAATTAACGGCCGGGTGAAGCACATTTATTCGATCTATCGAAAAATGAAAAGCAAGAGCCTGAGCTTCGACCAGCTGTATGACATCCGTGCACTGCGTGTATTGGTGAAAAGTGTGCCTGAGTGTTATCACACGCTCGGGATCGTACATCAATTGTGGCGACATATCCCGCATCAGTTTGATGACTATATTACTAATCCGAAAGCCAATGGTTATCGCTCTTTACACACAGCTGTGATTGCGGAAAACAAGTCACTTGAAGTGCAGATTCGTACTTATACGATGCATGAAGAGGCCGAGCTTGGCGTATGCTCGCACTTCAACTATAAGGAAGGTTCGAAAAATACCGATACTTCCTTTAATCATCGTCTGCATTCCCTGCGTGCAGTGATTGAGCATTATCAAGAACGCAATGAAGCCAGTGCGCATAAAGATGAAGAAGAGGAAGTTGAAAATTTTGAACACATTCAAGATTTTGAAGGCTTCGAAAAAATCTATGTGTTCAGCCGTGATGGTGATATTAAAGAGTTGCCACGGGGGTCAACCGTACTCGACTTTGCCTATCACGTGCACACAGAAGTCGGCAACAAATGCTATGCGGCTCGGGTCAACCAGCGCTATGTGCCTTTAACCTATGCCTTGAAAACCGGGGAACAGGTCGAGATTCTGACCAAGAAAGACCGTGAACCAAATCGGGACTGGTTGGTCAATTCGCTGGGTTATATCAAGACTGCACGCGCCCGTGACAAGTTACGTCATTGGTTCCGTCAGCAAGATCGCAGTAAGAATCTGGAAGTGGGTCGTGAAATTCTGAATAAAGAATTGGCACGTCTGGCAATTCATCCAAAATCAATCGACTTGGGTGATTATTGCAACCATTTCAATGTGAAGAGTGGCGAAGATATTATGATTGGTCTGGTGAATGGTGATATTAGCCTGCATGCTCTGATCAATCAGGTCAATCGCCATATGCATCTGGATCAGGATGAGCCTGAACTGGTGCTGAAACCAGCCTTGAATCCGCGTGCCAGCCATACCTTGTCTGCACATGGTATTCTAATTGATGGTCTGGATAACGTTGAACTGCATGTAGCCCAGTGCTGTCAGCCGGTGCATGGTGAATCGATTGCGGGATATATTACCTTGAATCGCGGTGTAAGCATCCATAAGGTAGCTTGTCCGGATTATGTACGTATGATCAGCCAAGAACCGGAGCGTGCAGTAGAAGCCGACTGGGAAATGCAGCCGACTCGTGGCCAAAGTGTACAGATCGTGGTGGAAGCCTATGACCGTCGTGGTCTGCTCAAAGATCTGACTCAGGTGATTTTCTCGGATCAGATCAATATCCGTCAGGTAAATACTATTTCTGAAGCAGATGGTATTGCCAATATGAAACTGTTGATTGAAGTCAAAGGCTTGGCTCAACTTTCCAAACTATTGGCCCGTCTTGAACAGCAGCCGGGAATTATCAGTGCCCGCCGTCTGGTACAAGGCAACTGATTCTTTTTAGGCATGATTAGAAAAGCCTGCAATTCAATTGCGGGCTTTTTTGTTATAAGGTGTGCTGAAGAGAGAAAAGAGCAAATAATAAACATGAGTGCCACGGAAATATTTGAACTGAGACGAAATAATCTGGCCAAAGTGATTGATCAGTTGATTGATAGCCAGCAGTTTAAAAATGGCAAAGAGATTTGCGAGCATTTTGGTCTGTCTGCAGCCTATATTACCCAGCTATTGAACAGTAAGTGCCAGATTGGAGAAAAGGCTGCACGCGAGCTGGAACAGCAACTGAGTTTAGAAAGTTTAATATTGGATCGTGCTCAAGCACCTGTCATTGAAATGGCATCTAGTCCTGTAAAAATAACTTTGTTCCAGATGCAGGTTGTTGAGCAGCAAGCCTTTAAAATGGAAGTTATAGATTCGGCAGAAAATCTTGTATCTTGGTTGAAATTGGAACCTCAGCATTATGCCATTCAGGTCACAGGACAGTATTATTTTCCGAGCCTAAAAGCAGGCTGGTGGTTGGTCTGTGATGAGCAAGCTGATTTACAGCCATCTGGCTTGATGTGTCTTTATTTAATTAATGGACTGCAACTCATTGTGGAGCTGATTTCGGAAAGCCAAGACAGCTATCAGATCCAAAGTCTGGATGAAAGCCGCAAGGTCAGTTTCCAGAAATCTGATGTAGCTAAAATCCATCCTGTAATTGCCATCGTGCCTCCGCAGCAATTTTCTTAGACCAGAAATAATTCAGCCCATCATAAGATGGGCTGAATAGTGAAATTGAAAACGGGCAGCTTATGGAAGCTGATTTTCGTCTTCAAACTCTGGTTTCACCTGAACAATAAAGTCCTGACGATTCAGACCGCGCCACAGGGCGAAGGCTGTACCGATATAGATCGAAGAATAGGTACCGACAAAGACACCTACAAACATCGCAATCGAGAACCATTTCAGGCCAGCACCGCCCATGATCATCATGGCCACTACAACCAGTAATAAAGTCATAGAAGTATGAATGGTACGGCGTAAGGTTTCAGTCAAGGCAATATTGATAATTTCAACAGGTTCGGCACCCCGGATCTTACGGAAGTTCTCACGAATACGGTCAGAAACCACGATGTTATCGTTGAGTGAGAAACCGATGATCGCCAGTACGGCTGCCAAAACAGTAAGGTCAAACGGCCACTGCATCATGGCAAAGATACCAATCGTCACCACGATATCGTGGAACAATGACAGTACAGCACCCATCGCCAGTTTGAACTCAAAGCGGATAGTGACATAGACCAGCATTAGCAACAGGGCAAGGGCAACTGCACCCGCAGAACGCACATACAGCTCGTTACCGACCTGTCCACCGACTACATCGACCTTAGGCACCTGAGCTGCATTGCCGGGCAGCTGAACGGCTGCGGTAATGGCTTTGGTAAGGTCTTCTGCTTCAATATCTTCCTGAACCGGCATACGTACCATCAGGTCACGTTCCGAGCCCAGAGTCTGCACGACCGCATCATCAAAGCCAGCTTTGCTGAGTGCCTGAGTCACATCTTCCGATTTTACTGGATTGGTATAGTTCAGCTCTGCTGATACACCACCGGTAAAGTCCAGACCGAGGTTCAAGCCTTTGGTCGCAATAAAGAAGATGCTGGCAACCGTCAGGATGATAGAGAACACTGCTGCAGGCAATGCAATCTTCATAAACGGAATGATACGTTCATCTTCAGGGCGACCGTACTGTTTCTGATTCAGTTGAGTATTTTCAGTCATCGTCGATCTCCTAAATGCTCAACTTTTTCAAGTTACGTTTTTTGCCATAGATGATCTGTACGATCGCACGGGTTACGGTAATCGCCGTAAACATTGAGCAGACAATACCAATCATCAGGGTGACAGCAAAGCCTTTGATCGGACCGGTACCAATTGCGAACAGAATGAACGCTACCAAGAAGGTAGTTAAGTTCGAATCGAAAATGGTGTTATAGGCCCGATCATAACCGGCCACAATTGCCTGTTTCGGCGAGGCGCCCCATTTCATTTCTTCCCGTATCCGCTCACAGATCAATACGTTGGCATCGACCGCCATACCGATGGTAATTACGATACCGGCAATACCCGGCAGGGTGAGGGAAGCACCAATCCATGACATGACAGTCAGAATCATTGCCAGGTTAACGACCAGTGCGAAGTTGGCAATGACACCGAATAGACGGAAGAATACGACCATCCATATTGCAACTAAGATGAAACCGATTTGAGTCGACAATACGCCTTTATCAATATTTTCCTGACCCAGACTTGGACCAATCACACGTTCTTCAACGAAATACATAGGCGCAGCCAGCGCACCGGCACGTAGCATCAAGGCAAGCTCAGAAGCTTCCTGAGGTGAGTCCAGACCGGTAATACGGAATTGAGAACCCAATACTGCCTGAATGGTTGCAGCGTTAATCACCACAGATTCAGTATATGGTGTACGCACTTCAGTTTGTGCACCAGTTGCCGGGTCCTCTACGTAGCTGATCTTTTGCTTGTTCTCGATGAACAGTACCGCCATACGTTTGCCTACGGCATTACGTGTGGCATCTGCCATCAATTTACCGCCAGCGCTGTCCAAAGTAATATTAACTTCAGCACCGCCAGTATCCTGACTAAAGCCAGAAGATGCATTTTGTACACGTTCACCGGTCAAAATACGGTTACGGTTCAGCAATAACTGACGACCACTGTCCAGAGATTCATAAGCAAATGCCTGAGTACCTGCTGGAGCTGTACCATTTAATTGACCAGTATAAGGATCGATGTATTGATCATTCAGATCAGACACCAGACGGAATTCCAGGTTCGCCGTACGACCCAAGACACGTTTTGCTTCTGCGGTATCCTGTACACCCGGTAGTTCAACCACAATACGGTTGCTGCCTTGGGTTTGTACCAATGCTTCAGCCACACCTAACTCGTTAATACGGTTACGTAAAGTAGTTAAGTTCTGGTTCACCGCATAAGATTCGATTTCTTGCTTACGCGTATCGGTATAGTTGAGGCGTAAAGTCGAACCGGTTTCAGTCGCCACGGCCTGCTGGTTGAATTCATTGCCATTACGGCGCAAGAAATCCATGACAGCAGCACGATCATCATTATTGGCAAACTGCACAACAATGGTGTTGTTGCTTAAATTCAGGCTATTGAATTTCAAGTTGTTATCACGCAGCTGGCGACGCAGGTCAGTTGCAGAGGTGTCCATGCGCTGTGCAATCGCCTTGTCCATATCCACTTCAAGCAGGAAGTGAACACCACCACGTAAGTCCAGACCCAGTTTCATTGGTTTGGCACCAATTTTCTGTAGCCATTCTGGGGTGGTTGGAGCAAGGTTAAGTGCTACGACGTATTCATCACCTAAACCACGGCGTAAAGCTTCTTTGGCTTTCAGCTGTGCTTCACTTGAATCTACACGTAATAAAGCAGCGTTATTACTAAAGCTATTGTCGTGAGTTGCAATATTTTCAGTTGTTAAAATCTGCTCTGCTTTTTGTACGATGCCTGCGTCAATCTGAGTACCGGCTTTGGCACCCGAAATCTGTACAGCAGGTTCATCTGGATACAAACTTGGCAGGGCATATAAAGTACTGACCACCAGGACAACCAGGATCAGCACATATTTCCATGCTGGGTAACGCATTCGTTTTCTTCTTAAAATGAAAAAGTCGTGCGGGGAGCACGACTAATTTTGATTAAATGTTATTTAAAGTGCCTTCAGGCAGAACTGAGATCACACTCGCACGTTGAACTTTGACTTCTACACCGCGGCTCAGCTCAACGACTGCGAAATCACCCTCAATTTTAGTGATTTTGCCCATTAAGCCGCCTGCAAAAACGACTTCGCTGCCTACGCCAAGGCTGTCAACCAGAGCACGGTGCTCTTTGGCACGTTTTGATTGAGGGCGCCAGATCAAGAAATAGAAGATTGCAACAAAAACCGCAATCATCAAAAGGTTAGCCATCAAGCTCGGTTGTTGTGCAGCTTCACCTGCAGCGTGAGCAGTCGAAATAAATAGGCTCATTTCATTTTCCTAAAATAAAAAACTGGTGATCAACTTGATAATAAATTGACATATTCTTGCAATTTACCCTGTCTTTTTCCTCAGCGCAAATGCTGAAAGATTAATCTTGTGGACAAGGTGGAACTTCCAGGCCACGACGAGCGTAAAAGTCCTGAACAAATTCATCAAAAGTTCCGTTATCCAGCGCGTTGCGGATATCTTCGGTAAAACGCTGGTAATAACGCAGGTTATGGATGGTACCGAGCATAGAACCTAGCATTTCTCCACATTTCTCTAAATGGAACAGATAGGCGCGGGTAAAGTTCTGACAGGTATAGCAGTCGCAATGTGGATCAAGCGGACTTTGATCATGACGATATTGGCTGTTACGGATACGCACCAGACCATCGGTCACGAAATAATGACCGTTACGTGCATTTCGGGTTGGCATAACGCAGTCGAACATGTCTACACCACGGCGGATACCTTCAACGATATCTTCCGGTTTGCCGACACCCATCAGGTAGCGCGGTTTACTTTCCGGCATTTTGTTCGGAAGATAATCCAGCACCTTGATCATTTCTTCTTTCGGTTCACCGACAGACAGACCGCCAATCGCATAACCGTCGAAGTCAATCTCAAGCAGGCCTTTTAAGGATTCATCACGCAGGTCTTCATACATCCCGCCCTGAATAATCCCGAACAGGGCATTTTTATTTTTGAGTTCATCATGATGATGCTTCTTGCAGCGCTCAGCCCAACGTAAAGACAGCTGCAAAGATTTTTGCGCTTCTTCATGGGTCGCTGGATAAGGCGTACATTCATCAAAAATCATCACGATATCGGAGTTCAGCGTATGCTGAATTTCCATCGAAATTTCAGGTGAAAGGAAAACTTTTGAACCATCGATCGGGGAGCGGAAGGTCACGCCTTTTTCTTCAATCTTGCGCATTGCACCCAGACTGAAGACCTGGAAGCCGCCTGAGTCAGTCAGAATCGGTTTGTCCCATTTCATGAAACCGTGCAGGCCACCATGCTGCTTGATGACTTCAAGACCCGGGCGCAGGTACAAGTGGAAGGTATTACCGAGGATAATCTGCGCTTTAATGCCTTCAACATCACGTGGCAACATGCCTTTGACGGTGCCATAAGTACCAACTGGCATAAAGACGGGTGTCTCTACTACGCCATGTTCAAGCGTTAAACGACCACGACGGGCACGACCCGACTGACCTAATTTTTCAAACTTCATAAGAGTTCCAAATTAAGGCGAAAAAACAGTTCGCTGATTACTAATGCGAATTAAAGGGTGCTATTTTCCTTGATTCTGACCTTAAACGCCAGCATTGTAGAGAATTCACTCTGTAATTTTATTTATCGATGAATAGGGGAAATATCAGGTGAAAGAGGTGAATTTGCAGAAAACTGCTGTAAACGCTGCATGATTTCTTCCCGGCTCAAGGCACAGCTACCATCGGGTTCAGCCGCCATGGCAGCAATATGCTGGATCAGTTTTTGGATATAGATATTGCTGTTGACAAAATAAGATTCCAGCGTCAGTAAATAGGCATCCTGCGCCACTTGCAAATAGTCATAAGGCTCTATCGTGAGCATTTGTTCCAGGTCGATCAGGATGTCTTTGTCACTTTGCGAGAGTTTTAAACGCTTATTGACTGTCGATTGAGACAGGGTCTGTCTGGAAGCTAAAAAGTCCTGCAATAAGCGACTGTCAGAATTGAGTTCAAGTGCCGATTGGCATTCACATTCGGGTTGGGGCGGAACGCTGAGGAAAAAAATAATCGAATCTAGATCCAGACCATAAGCTTCAGATAGTTTATGTTTGGTTTGCTTAAAAGTTTCTAGCAGTAAATCCAAGTGAGTAGCAGGAATCTGTTTTTGCTGGGCTAAGACAGGATGGCCAAAACTATGCTGGGTTGTAAAATACTCTGCCAGCAAAGTTTTAAAAGGCACGAGTTCAGATTGTGAAGAGCTTTGGCTTTTATAGCGCCATTTTCGTACATTCCAGCGATCCCGTTCGGCCAGATATTGCTGTGGATCTTCAGGGTCCTGAAAAAAGCTACGTTCTGTGGAAATCGCCAGATCATCCAGCAGTAAAAATTCATCAAAGACCAGACTACAGGCATAGATTTCATCATCCTGATAGCGGTTCATACAGCTGATAAAAGTCCTTGACCAGCATCTGTTGCAAGTGTTCTAAATAATCCAGCATGATTTTTTATTCTTTTTATTAGGTTTTATAAGTGTATTGCTTTATCTCTCGCTATTTCATCATAAGCCAATGGATTGCAAATCTAAAACTATAAAATGTAATGATTTTTCTCAGTGGAAGTTTGGACGATAGTCAAAGTTCTGACTCACGGTCTGGTCACGGAAAGGGCGTACTGCTTTCTTTTTGAGAAACATGTTATTGATAATATTATGCGGGAAAATCTGGATCTGATTATTGAAGAGTTCGACATTACGGTTGTAGATGGTAATCGCAGCACCGACATTTTCATTCTGTTCTTCAATTTCATTCATCATTTTCAGGTAAATGTCATTTGCTTTTAGTTCAGGGTAGTTTTCAATCACCACATTCAGGCTGCGCATCAGTTCTTTATTTAGGTTTTCAACCCGTTGTAACTGGGCAATATCGGCATCCTGAATATTCAGGTTCATAATGTTCTGGCGCAGTTCAGTAACTTTCTCTAAAGTCCCTTTTTCAAAACTGGAATATTGCTCAACCAGAGGTTGCAGACCATCCAGGATTTTTAGTTTTTGCCGTTCATAACTGGCGACATCGGACCATGCACGAATAGTGGAGTTATGATGGCGCACAATGCTGTTACGAATCATGATAATGGCAATAATGACCAAAAGCGGGATAATGACAAAAACGAAAAATCCCATAAAAGTAACCCCCAGAAAAAAATAATTATTTTAAAAATTGTGTCAGATCAGTACGTAACTTTTCCAACTCTATTAATTTAAACGTTCTGAGATGGCCACGCAATGTGGAAATATCGGTAATTTTATGGTGTTTACTGGATACCTGAAATAAATCATGTGGTCCCAGATAGCAGAGCATATGGCTTTCTGGATGAAACAGTAAATCGCCCTGACGCTGCTCAAAAAAGTCCGCCAGTCGAAGTACAAAACCAGGCGTGAGCAGTTTCGCCATTTGCATCGGATCGCTGCCAAAGAAATTTAATTTCTGGTTGGTGCGAATGTCGCTGCTGTGCCAAGGATAAGCATAAGGATAATGAAATTTTTTTCTGGAGGTAGTCACGGCTAGCCCCTGAATCTGAACATCAAAAACAAATACCCCCCAAAGGTCTTTATGTACCTGGGTCAGTTTGACCGGTTGACCTTCCTTATTGCGTACCTGAACTTCATGCACATAATGATATTGAAAGACCAGAACCTGATGTTGTTGACCATCTTCATCTTCCCAGACAGTGCTGGCATAGCGTGAAATTTCATTACTCAGAGAGCCTTGATTAAATACCGGGAACAGACGTTTTAAATGGTTAATAAAATGTACGGGATTGAGTGGAATCGAGATATGTTGTGGCTGCTTCTGAAAAGCCAGCTGGTATTTTTTGGCGAGTGCCTCATCTTCCAGATAGCGAATGACTTCATACAGTGGCTTTCGATGTTCATAGCTGATATAAGCCCAGAATACCAGTAGGCATCCAAAGAAAACACCGATTTGCATCCAGATATTAGCAGGCGCTACAAAAATGCAACCAATCAGAAAGAGTCCGATTCCGGCCAGAGCAAGCGGTAAATTATTTTCAAATTTTAAGCTAATTGGGCCGTTCCATGGATGCAAGCCATCCAATAATTCCTGATGGCTTTTGGCCTGACGACCCAGATCCCAGAGCCGGGCGATGTTGCGAAACACTACTGCATTTTTCTTGCGTCGAATATGAATGGAGTGCTGCACAGACTCGATCGGCATCGGGAGGGTTCCTGCTGATTATTGCGCTTGATCAATTAGCATGGCATCGCCATAACTGAAGAAGCGGTATTTGCTTTCAACCGCATGTTTGTAAGCATTCAGGATATTTTCGCGATTAGATAGAGCTGAAACCAGCATGAGCAGGGTAGATTCCGGTAAATGGAAGTTGGTGATTAGACGATCCACCACTTTGAATTCATAACCCGGATAGATGAAGATTTGAGTATCACCGGTCCAGCCTTTTAGTTCACCACCATTGGCCTGAGCCGCACTTTCGGTCGCACGGGTTGCGGTCGTCCCCACAGCAATCACTTTATTGCCGCGCGCTTTGGTGGCTTTGATCAGCTCCATAGATTCATCCGATACCTGACACCATTCGCTGTGCATGATGTGATTTTCGATATCATTGGTACGAACCGGCAGGAATGTACCTGCACCGACATGTAAGGTCACAAAGGTTTTCTGAATGCCTTTTTCTTCCAGTTTTTTCAGCAACTCTTCATCGAAATGCAGCGAAGCGGTAGGAGCAGCAACACTGGCCAGTTTAGTTGGATCATTAAAGACAGTCTGATATCGAACCGTATCAATTTCTTCTGCTTCACGATTGAAATAGGGGGGAATTGGCAGTGCGCCGTATTTGTCTAGAACATCTAAAATCGGCTGAGAAAATTCGACAATAAACAGATTTTCATGACGGCCTTGAACGGTGACTTTAACTTCATCTGGACCAATAAATAATTCTGCACCGGCTTTGGGTGTATTGCTGGCCTTGATATGACAATGCGCAATGAACTGATCCATCATACGCTCAACCAGTAATTCAACTGCACCACCAGAGGCACGTTTACCTTTCAGGCGCGCTTTCATCACTTTGGTATCGTTCAGAACCAGCAAATCGCCTTCATTCAATAAATCCAAAATATCGGTGAACTGGTGATCGTGATATTGGCCTTGTGCATCAAGGTGTAACAGGAGAGAAGCACTACGTTGTTCAAGAGGATAGCGAGCAATCAGCTCATCAGGGAGATCGAAACTAAAATCAGAAAGTTGCATGACAATTTACGATAAAAAAACTGCGGCTAGTATAAACTTTTTTCTTTTTTATGGCGGGAATTGCTCGATTATAAAACAAAAAAATAAGAATTGTTTTAAAATTAGGCAAATGTGTTTTTTCTGCGTTGACAAGTTTTTGAAACAGAGTAATATAGCCGTCATCCACTCCCGAGGTGGTGAAATTGGTAGACGCGGCGGACTCAAAATCCGCTGTCAGAGATGACGTGTCGGTTCGAGTCCGACCCTCGGGACCAAGATTTTGAAAAACCCCAAGCGTATTAAGTCTTGGGGTTTTTTATTGCCTAAAAATAAGCATGTGGATGCGAACTTCTTTGATGGATCGCATTCTTTATCTTTAATTTGGTAAGGCATCTCTCAGAATAAGTACCTTAATCAGCACTTAAATACACTAATTGTCTTTATTCTGAATATAAAAAAAGCCCCACTCACCAAATTTTTCTTTCTCAATATTAAAAAAGAAATTTCAGGAGTAGGGCTGGATGCTAGGGTCTTAATAAATTAAGAAAATTCACCTTGAGAGCGTTCTTTAGCCCAGTCACGCAGGATAAATTTCTGCAATTTCCCGGTTGAAGTTTTTGGAATCTCGGTAATCACCACATCTTTAGGTACTTTAAAACGCGCCAGATGTTGCTTGCAGAATTCGATAATCTCTTCTGCTGTAGCAGTTTGTCCTGCTTTCAGTTCGACAAAGGCACATGGTACTTCCTGCCAGCGTGGATCTGGTTTTGCCACCACGGCTGCCGTGAGAATAGCAGGATGCTGATAGAGCACTTCTTCCACTTCCAGCGATGAAATGTTTTCACCACCTGAAATAATCACGTCCTTAGAGCGGTCGGTAATTTTTGCATAACCATCAGGTTGGCATACTGCCAGATCGCCAGTATGGAACCAGCCACCAGCAAAGGCTTCTGCAGTTGCTTCCGGGTTCTTTAAATAACCTTTCATGACGATGTTGCCACGGAACATGATTTCCCCCATGGTCTGACCATCATGTGGCACTTCCTGCATAGTGTCAGGATCAAGCACTTTCATGCCGTCTTGCAGTGGATATGGTACACCTTGACGAGAATGCAGTTGTGCTTGTTCCTGAATCGACAGGTCTGACCAGCCTGCCTGAGACGCACAGAGCGCAGAAGGGCCGTAGGTCTCAGTTAGACCATAGACGTGAGTCACATTGATACCGATATTGCGCATGCCCTCAATGATTGCAGCAGGAGGCGCAGCACCGGCTACCATCACTTCGACACGATGATCAAACTTGGTCTTTTTCTCTTCAGGAGTATTGATCAGCATAGACAGTACAATTGGTGCACCGCAGAAATAATCCACTTTATGTTCAGCAATGAGTTTAAAGATCAGTTCCGGATCAACCTTGCGTAAGCAGACGTTCGTACCACCATTGGCTGCCATGGTCCAGGCAAAACACCAGCCATTACAGTGGAACAGCGGTAAGGTCCATAAGTAAGTGGCACGCGGCATCATGCCACAAGCAATGATATTACTGGCTGCGTTAATATAAGCGCCACGGTGATGGTAAACCACGCCTTTCGGGTTGCCTGTGGTTCCAGAAGTGTAGTTCAGGCTAATCGCATTCCATTCATCATCCGGTAAATGCCATTCAAAATTGGTATCGCCTTGAGCCAACCAGTCTTCATATTCAATTTGGCCGATACGGGTGTCTTCCCCCTCGAATTCTTCATCAGCCACATCAATCACATAAATGTCTTGCTGTGGAATTAATGCCAAAGCTTCTGTTGCAACTGCAGAAAATTCTGGATCGACCAGCAGTACTTTAGTCTCAGCATGTTCCAGCATGAACGCCAACGTTTTGGCATCCAGACGGGTATTTAAAGTATTCAGGACCGCACCCGCCATTGGCACAGCAAAGTGTGCTTCAATCATTGCAGGTACGTTTGGCAATAAAACTGAAACGGTATCATTTTTACCGATGCCTAAATTTTGGAGTTGGTGGGCAAACTGACGGCAACGATTGTATTTTTCACGCCAGGTAATACGACGCTTACCATGAATGATCGCGTTTTGATTCGGGTAGATATAAGCCGCGCGATCGAGATAGCGCAAAGGTGACAGCGCTACAAAATTGGCAGGGGTGCGCGGTAATTCATCGTATGCCTTAACCATTGTAAAACTCCGTTCTATATTTATTTTTCATATCCTGTTAAAAAAGATATGCAATTCTTGGAAGTCTTGCAGTTATGCTTTAGTCGAGTGAGAATGCATAATTTTAAAAAATTAAATAATTGAATATTAATAAAATTATTTTTAAGCACTGATTTTTTTGAACCTATGGGTTCCCATATTTGCCTTTTTAGGTATTTTACTCTAAATGGGTGTTAAAAATAGCCTCAGCCAAGGAATAATAATGAAAATACAACAGGCGGATGCAACATGGAGTAACTGGTCGGGAAGCCAGTACAGTTCTCCTCAAACTTTCGAGCCTAAAAAAATCAATGAATTACAAACTCTGGTAAAGTCACATGCACAGATTCGTGTGGCGGGTGCAGGACATTCATTCAGTGCGCTAGCCAAAACTGATGAGGTATTGATTCGTCTGGATCATTTCAAAGGCGTGATAGATGCAAATGAAGCGACAGCTCAATGTACTGTACAGGCAGGTACGCGTTTATATGAGCTGGGTGAATATCTAGCCCCTCTGAATCAGGCTTTGATCAACCAAGGTGATATCGATCAGCAAAGTCTGGCGGGTGCCATCTCGACCGGTACGCATGGCACGGGAATTGATTTACCGTGTCTATCTGCTTTCGTTCAAGGCTTTCAGTTACTGACTGCAGATGGCGAATTATTGCAATGTAATAAGCAGCAAAATACGGAAATTTTTTAGGCGGGGCGGGTGGCACTGGGCAGTCTCGGAATACTCACTAAAATTAACCTGCAAAATCGGCCGCGTTATAAATTAAAAGAACAGATCTGGTTATGTTCGTTAAAAGACATATTTTCCAATATCGATCAATGGAAACATCAGCATCGGCATATTGAGTTTTGGGCATTTTTACATGCTGATCAGGTCATGCTGAAAACACTAGATGAAACGGATGAAATTCTCCAGTCGAGAAAAGAAAGCTGGCCATCAGAAGACAGTTTACTGATGTTATGTTCTGAATTGACACGGTTATTGCCGTCTACCAATCCTTATCTGCAAAAGCTGCTCGGTGTTTTTGTCAAACCGACCTGTTTTGTGGATTGGTCCAGTCAGATTTTCCCTACACCGCGCAATACCCGATTTAATGAAATGGAATACCAGATTCCTGTCGAACTAGGCTTGCAGTGTCTGGAAGAAGTGCTGCATTGTCTAAGGCAGCATCGTGTGCCGATGTTCTTTCCGATCGAGTTTCGTTATGTCAAAGCGGATGAATCTGGCTCAGTCCATTTTATCAGCGGGATTCAGTTTCAATTTCTATCCATCAATTTTATAAGCAGGATTATCACGTCATTTTTAATCTAGTGGAACCGATTTTTCAGAAATATCAGGGGCGACCACATTGGGGAAAATTGCATAGCATGCATGCCGCATCACTGCGCGACTTATATCCAAGATGGGGTGAATTTATGGCGCTACGTCAGCAGCTGGATCCGCAAAAAAAATGGCTGAATCCCTACTTAAAACAACTGTTTTTGGTTAAGTAACAGGAGTAGAAGGTGCGATCAACTTATTTTCAGCAACTGACTCAAGACCTAAAACAGCAGGGTACGGGTGCACCACAACTGATTCTGGATTTGGCTCAGTATCAACATAATCTGGATGTTGTGCAGGCAAAATTACCTCCGCAGTTAAAGCCTCGTCTGGCGGTGAAATCTCTAGCCAGTACCAAGTTGCTTCAATTCGCTAGTGAAAAGCTGAATACCCAATGTTTTATGGTAGTTCATCTGCCACATCTTCGGGAAATTATCGGAGCATTTCAGCAAGCGGACATTCTGCTCGGTAAACCAATGCCGATTCATGCAGCGCAGCGCTTTTATCAAAGCCTGTTTAGTCAAAAGGGCTTAAATCCTCAAGTAAATATTCAATGGCTGATCGATAGTCAAGCACGCTTGGAGCAGTATCTGCAACTCGCCCAAAACCTGAATCTCTGCTTGAATATAAATATTGAAATTGATGTGGGCCTACATCGCGGAGGAGTAAGCAGTCAGGAGCAGTTCGTAACCATGCTTAATTTAATTCGGCAGCATCTACTGTATCTAAAGTTTTCCGGATTAATGGGCTATGATGCGCATGTAGCCAAACTGCCAAAAATTCTCAAAAGACCTGAAAAAAGTTATCAGCAATCACACCAGATTTATCAGCAATTCAAGCTGACGCTGCAACAGCAATTTCCTGATTTATGGCATGAAAATCTATGTTTTAATGGTGGCGGCAGTCCGACCTTTATGCAGCATTGCCAGCAGAGTGTCTGTAATGATCTAGCTTTTGGTTCCATGCTACTTAAACCCAGTGATTTTGATCTGGCCAATCTCTCTGCTTTAAAATGTGCTTTGTGGATCGCCACTCCGATTTTAAAAGTGCTGCCTTATAGCCAGATTCCTGGTCTGGAAGTATTTAATCATCTACCGCATCATTATAAAGCGCTATTCGTTTATGGTGGTTACTGGCAGGCGGACTATTATTTTCCAGAAAAAAGCCAGCCGCATGTTTTATATGGACGTAGTAGCAATCAGGAAATGGTTCTGGTACCGAAATCTTGTGAACTGAAAGTCGATGATTACGTGTTTTTAAGGCCGACCCAAAGTGAAGCCATCATTCCTCAGTTTTCTCAATTGTATGTCTATGCTGAAGGGTAATTTGAAGCGTGGCAAACCTTGAGAGAATAAATAATTCTTGAGCGAATAATCATCTTAACTCATTGCAGCTCAAAAGAACTTTTTGGTGATAAATCCTATTTTTATTAGGGAAAAGGTTTAATCATTGGCCCAAGCCGTGTAAAATTCTAGGTGATTTTTTATTTATCCACCGTTTTTATCTTTTGAGGTTCTCCCTCGATCATAATCTCGCGGTGACATGCTCCATGGTACGGGGCATCACTCCTTAAGGATTTCATATGCCAATTATCACTTTGCCAAATGGCGATCAAAAACAGTTTGATCACGCCGTATCTGTGATGGAAGTTGCTCAAAGCATCGGTCCTGGTCTAGCAAAAAATACTGTTGCAGGTCGTGTAAACGATCGTCTAGTGGACGCGTGCGATCTGATTACTGAAGACGCAACCTTACAAATCATCACGCCTAAAGATGAAGAAGGTGTCGAAATTATTCGTCACTCTTGCGCACACTTGGTGGGTCATGCCGTTAAGCAATTGTTCCCAGAAGCAAAGATGGTCATTGGTCCAGTCATTGAAGAAGGTTTCTACTATGACATCTGGATGCCACGTCCATTTACTTTAGATGACATGGCTGCGATTGAAGAGCGTATGAAAAAGCTCATTGATCAAGACTATGATGTCGTGAAAAAAATGACCCCACGTGATGAAGTGATTGCAGAATTCACAGCCCGTGGTGAAGAATACAAATTGCGCCTGATCGCAGACATGCCTGAAGAAACTCAAATGGGCCTGTACTACCATCAGGACTATCTGGATATGTGCCGTGGTCCGCACGTACCAAATACCAAATTCTTAAAATCATTCAAGCTGACTAAAATCTCCGGTGCTTATTGGCGCGGTGATGCGAAAAACGAACAGCTGCAACGGATCTATGGTACAGCTTGGGCTGACAAGAAACAGCTCGCAGCTTATATCAAACGTATTGAAGAAGCTGAAAAACGCGATCACCGTAAAATTGGTAAAGCCTTAGACTTGTTCCATATGCAGGAAGAAGCACCAGGTATGGTGTTCTGGCATCCGAACGGCTGGACCATTTATCAAGTGCTTGAACAATACATGCGTAAAGTTCAGCAAGAAAATGGTTACCTTGAAATCCGTACACCACAAGTAGTTGATTTCACGCTTTGGGAAAAATCAGGTCACGCAGCGAACTATGCTGAAAACATGTTTACGACTCATTCAGAGAACCGTAACTATGCCGTGAAACCGATGAACTGTCCTTGTCATGTGCAAGTGTTCAACCAGGGCTTAAAATCATATCGTGATCTTCCAATCCGTTTAGCGGAGTTTGGTTCATGTCACCGTAACGAGCCGTCAGGTTCTTTACACGGCATTATGCGTGTACGTGGCTTTACCCAAGATGATGCGCA
>NZ_DCRI01000114.1:0-18894 GCF_002324975.1 Acinetobacter sp. UBA1496
ATCTTTGTGCAACAAAGCCTATTAAAACTAAAACTGATCTTAGCGCGTTAAATCTGAAAATGAAACGTCAAGAGCTACCAATTTCTTTTTGCTTAAGCCAGATCGGCTAAAAATTTTAAAATTGGCTCAACGAGTAACTTGGTATCAAAAAGGATGGCATCGTGCGTGCCCTGTATTTTTACCAAATTCAGATTTTGGGTTGTTAAAAACACAGATTCTTGACTAACTTTGTAAGGAACCAACATATCATTCTCGGAAAATATAAATAGCATCTTGACTGAATGATTTTTTAAGATATCCACTAGATTTAATTGCTGCAATAGATAAAGATGCTTAACCTGATAGTTTAAATCAATACTATTTAACTGTTGGTGCAATAATTTTGTACGTTCACGTGCTGCTGCGCCAGCTAAAGTGACCAAGGTACAAAAGCACTGCATCCCGCGTTTGGGATCAGCCAGTATGGAGGATTTAAATTGTGTATATTGTTCAACTGGCATTGCCTGTGGCCATGCTTCGTTGGCCACGAAACAGGGATTTGACATACAGCAAATCACTGGCTTGGCAATTTTCAATTGTTGCTGGATTTCATTAGTCAGCAAAAGTACCAACTGTCCACCCAAAGACCATCCCATCAAGACATCAAAAGAACTCGCCTGCCTAACTTTTTCGGCCAAAATACTTTCCACGTTAGGATCAAAAATATCCCATACTTCAACTTGATGCTGCTGCCGTAACTGTTCTACAAACGGGGGTTAAGACCGCTGTTCCTAGCCCCCAACCCGTAATCATCAGTATCTTCATTTTGTCTGCTCCAATAAAAGGGACCAATTCAAGTTGAAATGATCCCTGTTTGTTACACGATTAATTAAGCAGGTTGCATCGCATCTACAGCCAATTCTTTAGCTGTTTTCTTGGCAGCTTCAGCTTTTAAGCCTAATTTAGCAAACAAGGCTTTGTCTTTACCTTCACCACTGTTCGGGGCAGTAAGCAATTTATCACCTGAAAATAATGAGTTAGCTCCAGCCATAAATGCCAGTGCCTGATCAGAGTCAGAGAGAGATTCACGACCTGCCGACAAGCGGATATAACTCTTCGGCATAATAATCCGTGCTACCGCAATAGTACGAATCCAGTCAATCACATCCAGTTTTTCAACATCGGCCAGTGGTGTGCCTTCAATAGGAACCAGCATATTTATGGGCACCGAACCCGGGTGAATCGGCATAGTCGCTAGTTCAAATAACAAACCGACTCGGTCTTGTACGCCTTCGCCCAAGCCGACAATACCGCCACTACAGACATTAATTCCGGCATTACGCACATGATCAAGCGTATTTAAGCGGTCATCAAAGCTACGTGTACTGATGACATTGGCATAATATTCACGTGAGGTATCAAGGTTGTGGTTGTAATAATCTAGCCCTGCATCTTTCAGACGTTCCGCTTGTGAGGCATTCAGCATCCCTAGGGTCATACATGTTTCCATGCCCAGTTTCTTGACTTCCTGCACCAATTCCAGCACATACGGCATATCGCGTTCATGCGGGTTACGCCATGCTGCGCCCATGCAAAAACGGGTCGAACCGGAAGCTTTGGCCTGTTTGGCTTCAGCAATCGCCTTTTGTACTTCTACGCGTTTTTCAATTTCCAGATCAGTATCATAATGTGCAGATTGCGAACAGTATTTACAATCTTCCGGACAACGGCCCGTTTTAATTGAAAGCAGAGTACTGACCTGAACAGTATTCGGTTCAAAGTTTTGGCGATGAATTTGCTGTGCCTGAAACAGTAAATCCATTAAAGGCAAGTCATAAATTTCTTGTATTTCGGCACGTGACCAATCATTACGGATCATCTTGTCTGCATCATCTAAAATTCAATTGAGTAAATCATACGCTGTTTTTTTTATTTTTCTTTAGCGTTTTATTTCATATTCATTGCCTGCTTAAAATAGCTTTAGTTTATCAAGCTATTTTGAAAGCTTATTTAACTCGAATCCTGCTTAAGCCGATGATTCCTTAATTTGAATTGTTGGCTTATTTTGATGAGGGAGTTGATATGCACATAGTGAGGCGTAAATTCCACGCAGAAATCCATGAAGACTACGTGCTTTACTCGTCACTAAATTGTATTGCCCCTTCAATAAACTGAATAATGTTTCTATCTTATTGTGTTGTCTTAGGTGATATTCATCTGATACACAAAGTTGAATAGCCTGCATATTCTTTCGATGATAAATAATTAAATCAATACCTTGATATTTCAATCTAATTTTTAATTCTTGGCTGATGTAACCTCGATCCCCGTAAAGTTTTGCTTCTACACCAGCAACCAATTGCTCAACCATTTTTATGTCAGCAACATATCCATTCGATAAAGCAGAACAGCCAATTTCACCAAATTGATTCATCGCAATATGTAATTTACAGCCATAAAATCAGCCCATTGAGCTTCTACCACGAGATGCAATTTGGACTAATAATTTATGATGCTGAATACGTTGAGTTTTACAAACTGGCAGAGTTGTTGAATCAATCCATAGATATTGTGTACCTTGGCCTTTCATCAGTGTCACATGTAAGGCTTGTAGAGCTAATTCATGCATATTGATTAGATGAATCATCCTTTGATAGCAAGGCAAGTACTTAAATAAATGGCTTTTACCTTCTTTTACCCAGCTAAAAAAAGGCTTTGAAATTATTGAAATGAGAGCATTTGTATCAAATGGCAATAAAGCAGATTTCTGAAATTGTAAATTGAGCAGTTCTGATTCTTAAGGAACCACGGTTTTGTTTGAGAAACTCTCAATAAGTTGATTCAAATTTAAGAAAAATCATCAATTACGCAGAATAATTCGGTACTATTGAACATCAGAACTAGAGTTTTGAGTTTGGTGTGTCCGTATAACACTTGTTTTACACAGTCCGCCTCAATCCAATATAAATTTATCTTTCAATAACTTAAAACAAAAACTTCCCAACCACGTCTTGCTTAATCCAACCATTTCCAATATTCTATGTGGGTTGTTATGTGGGACAAGAATAACCCTATGCCTAAAAAAGCCAAAGAACTCTCGGCACTCAGTGTAGCAAAAATCAAAAAAATGGTAGGCATGCTGTCGGTGGTGTAGATGGTTTGCACCTACGTATTGTGAATAGTTCTCGTGTCTGGATTTTACGTGCAGTAGTGGGAAAACGTCTAGATAAAGACGGAAAGTTAAAGCCTCATCGCCGTGATATTGGTATTGGTCCCTACCCCGAAGTTTCTTTAGCTGAAGCCCGTGCTAAAGCAATAAAATTAAGAATACAAATTCGAAATGGCATTGATCCAATTGCACATAAACAAGAACAGCTCAACAAGCTTCATATTCAGAAACTACGTGACAAAACATTCATTGAGTGTGCAAAAGTTGTTATAGCAAATAAAACCCGTGAACTCAAAAATGAAAAACATATTGGTCAATGGACTTCTACATTAGAAACTTATATTTACCCAACTTTAAGTGATATGAGTATTAGTACCATTACTAAAGTTGATATTGCCGAAGTTCTTAAGCCTATCTGGATTGATAAAAATGAAACAGCTAAACGTATTCGTGGTCGTATAGAAACCATTTTTGATTATGCCAAAGCTATGGGATATTTTGTAGGTGATAACCCTGCTGAATGGAAAGGCAATCTAGAACCAATTCTAGGTAATTTAAAGCAGGAATCACGCCCTCACCCATCGTTACCCTATGAACATCTTGCTGAATTTATTCAGCACCTAAGACAGAAAAAAGGTATTTCTCCTAAAGCCCTAGAATTTGCAATTTTAACTGCTTGCCGTTCTGGTGAGATTTTTGGGGCAAAATGGCAAGAAATTGATTTTAAGAAAAAGGTTTGGATTATTCCTAAAGAACGAATGAAAGCAGATAAAGAGCATCGTGTTCCTTTGTCTCAACAAGCTATTAATTTGCTTAAATCAATTCAAGCATATACTCAAGCACAAGATTTCATTTTTCCTGCACCTCGTAATGGGCAGATGCTTTCTGACATGTAATTGACCACTCTGATCAAACGAATGCATGAACAGAAGTTTAAAGAAAAATGGCTTAGGCTATCTTGACCCTAAACAGAATAGAGTAATCACGACACATGGCTTCCGCTCTACATTTCGTGACTGGTCTGCTGACAAAACCGATTATCCACGTGAAGTTTGTGAGCATGTGCTTGCACATAAATTACCAGATGAAGTAGAAGCGGCTTATTTACGTGGTGCTTATCTAGAAAAACGAAAAGGATTGATGAGTGATTGGGCAAAGTTTTGCTATCAAAATATTATCCAGTGATGGATTAAAAAATATAATTATATTATTACAAAGACTTAGATTAAAAATAAAGTTGTGATGTCAATTTGGCACAAAATTTATTTTATGTATCGAAACATAACTATTCAATATTTTTACTTCCAAACAAATTGCTTACTGCAAGAAGTGCTGTTTCAGACATAGCTTTTATCGACAATCAGATCATCGATAATTCCTACGACTTCAATCAACTTGCAACTTGACAATTGTGGAATTTCCACAATCATTTCAAAATAAGTCGGGTATACATCTACCTCAAAGGCAAGGTAAGTTTTTGTAGTTGCCCCGCCTCATAATCTTCCAACAAGTAGCTACCATAAAATTTCGTGGTTTGTTAGATTTTTATCCAAATTTCATCAGTTCAAACTCTGCGAAATCTATTCAAATAATTAATTTTAGACAGGGCATAAAAATATTTTATTTCAATAGATGAGAAGAATGGAATATATACATCAAATAAGGATACACCCTAAAAATTGTAACTATATTGCCATCACTTTGAATTTTCCGGCGCCATCAGCCACTTTACACTCGCATCGAATAGCTTAACCCCATCTGAAGACAAGTCTGAAAAAGTGTCATTATGAAGAAAGAACATCAGCCGTTTAGCTGGCGCTAAAGATTCATAATCCATAGTTGCACCTTTTTCATATCCCCAAATCGCTGCTTTTTCAGGTTCGCCGTAGACCGTCGCAATGATCGTAGCCCCTAATCCAGGTTTCCCCCAATTCATCATGGTCTGTTTTTTATAAACATTCAGCGTGCCCGCAGGTAAATTCGCAGATAAGCGGTGTGGCGCATTTACAAGCCATAAATATCGAGCTTTATCGACTTCACCAAAATCCTGACCTGAGCGTTTCCCCGTCATGGCTGAATCATCAATATAATCACTTTCCCATGTCATCAGTGGAATTTCTAACTGACGCCACCCTGCTTTTAAGTTTTTTGATCCAACTGTTGAAGACAAAATAATTGCATCAACTTGTTTAATTTGTTTTGGATCTTGGAGCTGGTCTAATATTTGAACGGCATATCCCAAGGCTTCTAAGTGCTGTTTTATAGCCAAATCATTTGCGTATGATGGCCCGTTTATCTGAGAAATTAATGCGATATGCGTACTCACTTTAGCTGCAAATGCACTCATGGATGCTGTTAAAAAACCTAGGCTCAGTGCAGCAATCAGCATTAAAAAAAGTTTTTTCACTGTGTGATACCTTGAAAGACATCGGAACTTTGATCGTTCAAATCAAAGTTCCTCAAAAATATATGGTTAAATTTAACTACAAAATGTTCAATGGACGAAAAACAAGAACTGATTAATATTTAAACTTCACATTAAAGAGAAAAGTTCGCGGGCTGCCAAAACTGAGCAACTGGGCATTGGGTGTTGTACCTTGAATATAATCTTTATCAAATAAATTTTTAATGCTTAAACCCATGCCCCAACGTTGAGCATCGTAGCCAGCATTCACATCAAATAACGTATAACTCGGCATACGGACAGAATATGTTCCACGCTGTGCTGTTCGTTCCCCTTGAAGACGTACTCCTGCCCCCATATTCCATCCCAGTTTATCTGGGCTAAAATAATATTGGCTAGACAATGATGCTGCATTTTTAGGGACATGATTAATGCGCTTCCCAATCTCACTACTGGTTAAACTTTCGGTGACTTCAGCAGTTGGGATATAGCTATAGGCAGCGGATACATGCCATTGGTTAGACAGAGCTGCAGATAATTCTGCTTCATAGCCTTTGGTTTGCTGCTCACCGGTTTGAATTGAATAGCCTAGAGTTGAATCATTTTCTGTAACATTGCGGCGCGTGAGATCATAGTAAGCGATATATCCTTGTAAACGCTGGTCAAGTCCTTGAAACTTCATACCAACTTCCGTTTGTTTACCTTCTTCGGGGTCGAGTAATGTACTATTCGCTCCAGTATCGGTTACAGGCATAAATGAAGTTGAATAGCTAATATAGGGCGCAAAGAAATCATTGATGCGGTACATCAATGATGCACTGCCCGTAAATGCATTATCCGAGTTTTGTACGGTTGTATTATTTATTTGGTTTTCAACACTCACTTGCGTCCAATCATGGCGTCCAGATAAGCCTAAAATCCACTGATCATCAATTTTAATGGTATTTCTTAAATAAAGCCCGGTATATTGATTATAGGTCAAATTCCATGACGGCTTGCCTTGCGTCGTAGGGGTAATGCCATGCTCTAAGTTATCTGCATCAATCGGGTTTACATTATCAACCCGCTGATAGTAGTCACTGCGCTCTTTCATCATATCAACTCCGGCTGTCACTTCGTAATCAATATGATCTGTTTTAAAACTTCGCTGCAGATAATTATCTAATGCAAAATTAGTATCCTGCTTATCTTGATAATTGACTTGCCGTTTCACAATTGGGAAGGCCGCTCCAGAAGCCGCAAAAACTGAGTTACTCCAGCTGCTATTTTTCGTCACAGCAAAATTCTGCTTAAAAATCCAATCATTATCAAAATAATGAGTGAAGTTACTGCCTACACGATATACGTCCACATCATAATAGCGATCAGGCTCTCCAATAAAAATGTTACGTCCATAATTTTGATAGTTTTGCGGAATTCCCTGATTTCGAATATATTTTCTGTGCTGATAGCTAGCAATCACAGAAAGATCATTTTTATCATTTAAATCAAAGTTATATGATGATGCTAAATACTGATTTTTAAAATATACATAATCTGTCGGATCATCTTGATCAGACACACGGCCAACGAAACGAAATGCCCCTTTTTCAGTTTGATTTGGCGCATAGTTAATATCAAATGTGCCTTCTTTAAGCCCATAGCTTCCATAGCTCAAATTGGTCCGATAAAACGTTTCCGCTTCGGGGCGCTTTGTCGTTAAATTCACCAAGCCCCCTGGCAGAGCTAAACCAAAACCCACAGAAGTAGGCCCTTTCACAACTTGAATAGAATCTAATCCACTAATATCTTCAGATCTTAAGACATTTGTTGAAGTTTGCACGCGCAATCCATCAACATAGGTTTGCGCACTCGAAATTTGACCACGAATGATAAAATCATCCCAACCACGACGCCCATATGAACCTGATGTAACACCAGCAACGCCTTCTAAAGCATCGGCAACAGTTTTAAGCTGTTTTTCTTGAATTTGCTCACTCGTTATGACACTAATGGATTGTGCCGTTTCAAATATAGGATCATTTGAACGCAATACAGAGGATGCAGTTTTTGCAGCATACTCTTTATTTTCCTTTTGTTCGGCTTGAGCTTGAATTGTTATCGTCGGTAAACTTTGAGCTGTTTCAGTATCCGTTGCCTGAGCATGAGTCGACACATTAATGATTGCTAATATTGCTGAACTAAGTGGGAGTAATCTATATGGCATTTGGCGGCAGAACGAATGGAAATGTATGGAAGCATTATAAAAAAACCAAAACAACAAATAATAATGATTTTTATTTATATTTACTATTTATTAAATATATGCACTGTTTTGGGAGACTAGAAATCGAGATATTACAAAATTTGAATCTGATCACATCGTCAAGATGACTTAGAATGAATCGTTTTCCACCATTTTCGTTATTTTCCAGTAAAAATTTCCCCGAATATTGCGGTCTATATAAAACTTGCTGAGTATTGATCATTAAACAGCATTGAATAGCGGTATCAGAGTAAGTGTGATTTCGACCTTGCTTGTCTTGTGCATACCACTGAGTGTTTGGATCAAACCAAATGGAAATATTACCTCGGTTAATGAGGGCACGATTGTAGGAAGACCAGTTAGTTGTACGATAGATTTTAGGAGCAGGTTTATTCATATTGAAATTATAGGACTGAATAATCTTTCTAGGCTAGGTTTATGCAACAAAGCCCTTTTCACATCCAAAATTTGATGAGGGGTAGGTTGAGGGGTAAAACCCTAGATAAAAAATAAAACCTTTTAAAAACAAGGGTTTATTTAAACATTTGGCGGAAGCAGTGGTAACTCAACTGATGCCTCTAGTCCTCTTATTTTTCAAGTCAATTTCTTATCCGCGATTCGGGTTAATTAAGGATGCATAAGCTTCCTTTTTTATAGACAAATGTACAAGAAACAATACTATAACTTTACACTAGTTCTATCTACGAACCTTTGATTTATACTAGCCGGATAACATCACCGGCTTTAAATCAGTTTAGCGACTTTATGAACTTAAAGAAAAATAAAAGACAGCTTGTCTGGGGTTTAAATCTGCTTGCATCGATGATGTATGGCAGCTTTGCTCATGCACAGAGCATCAGCTTTCAGGACGCTGAACGTCAGTTGTTGCAAAATTCTTATAGCAGCCAAGCCTATCAAAGTCTGGAACAGGCTTCAAAACTTGAAGCTGAAGCAGTAAAAGGCGTAGGTCTACCGCGTGTCGATCTGAATGTTCGTGCCTATGCCTTTCACAGTGAAGTCGATATTCCATTAAAGCAATTTAAAAATAATCTGGAGAATTCACTCTCCCAAGGCGTGAATGGCCGGCTTAATGAGTGGGAGGCCAGTAATGGCGTGGATCTACCTGCAGGTATTACCGATCCACTGCGTGATGGACTTAACAATACTATTCATAGCGGAGTTGGTCTGATTCCGGATACGTCTAATGTCATCCTTGAAGATCAGGTGATTCGCCCCACTGTTTCCGTGATTATGCCAATATATACCGGAGGCCTCACCCGTAGTGCCAAAGAAATTGCCAATATTCAGGTCGGTCGTAGTCAGCTCAGCAACAAACAGCAGCAAGACACGCAGCGTTTTGAACTGATTCAAAGTTATTTCAATGTGCAGCTCCAAAAGCAACTGCATGCAGCAGCGCTGTTTAATCTGAATGCTATGCAGCAGCATTATCGCAATGCCTTAAAGATGGAACAGCAAGGTTTTATCAGTAAAGGCCAACGCATGCAGTTTGAAGTAGCACGCAATAATGCCGAGCGCAGCCAGCAAAATACGCAAGCCAATTTGAATGCTGCCCTGTTCCAGCTGAATAATCTGCTTCAGGAAAGCGGCATCACCGAACTTTCGACGCCTTTATTTGTCAATAAAACTGAGCCACAGGCTTTAAATCATCTGCTGAAAACCTTTAGTCAAAACTCTGCGCTGATTCAAAAAATGCAGCTGGATACCCAATTGGCCCAAGCCAATGTCAAAGCCCAGCAAGCAGCTAAAAAACCGAATATTTTTGCTTTTGGTGAATATAGTCTGGATCAAAATGAAAACTGGATTGTCGGAGTTGCCGCACGCTATAACCTGTTTTCCGGGATCGATAAAAACAAAAATATTCAGGCTGCCGAACTCAAACGCTCTGCCACAGAACTGCTCACTGCACGCACCCAGCAGGAAATTGAAAATCTGATTTATAAATCTTATAGCGAAGCACTCAGCGCACAGCAAAGTGATGCACTTCTGGCACAAAACTTGAAAGCCGCACAGGAAAATTTACGCATCCAAGAATTGTCTTTTAAAGAAGATACGGGCACCGCCATACAGGTCATCGATGCACAAAATATGCTGAGCGGACTACGAGCCGAAACTGCCTTGAATGCTTACAAATATGTGATGTCACTGGCCACACTATTACAAAGCCATGGCTCGATTGCAGAATTTCCGAACTACATCCAACATACCAACACTCACTATATTCGCTAATGGAGCCGAACATGAACGAAGATCAACAATCCAATGATCCTGTGAATGAAGCGGCTTCATCCAGCGATACAGATAAATCGCCTGCGCAACAGATAGAAACAAAAACTGAAATAGAAAACAACGCGACGACTTCGACCGAGCAACAACAAGCTCCTGAAATCGCTAAAAAGAAAAAATATTTATTGCTCGCCCTGATTCCAGTTCTGCTGGCAGTCATCGCTTTTGGATTATGGAAAAGCTACCAACCGGCTCCGCTTGAATTGCAGGGTCGTGTAGAAGCTGAAACAGTTCAGGTGGCGACCAAAGTGCCAAGCCGTATTGAAGAAATTTATGTAGAAGAAGGTCAGCGGGTCAAAAAAGGCGATGTACTGGTGCGCTTAAACAGCCCGGAAATTCAGGCCAAAAAACAGCAAGCCGCAGCGGCTTTACAATCTGCGCTAGCCTTACAATCGACTGCTGAACGCGGCTCGCAGGAAGAAAATATCGCCAGTCTGTATGCCAACTGGCAAGCGCTGAAAGCACAGCAAAATTTAGCCAAAGTTTCTTATGAGCGTGGTGCAAATTTATTGAAGGAAGGTGTGATTTCACGCCAGCGCCGTGATGAATTGTATGCAGCCAGTCAATCAGCGGCGCAAATGACAGAGGCGGCGTATCAGCAATACGCACGTGCCAAACGTGGCAGCACTTCGCAGCAAAAGAGTTCCGCCGATGCACAGGTAGATATTGCCCAGGCTGCGCTGAATGAAGCCAATGCTTTAGAAGCAGAAACCCAATTAGTAGCACCTGTAAACGGAACGGTGTCTAAAACCTATGGCAAAGTCTCGGAGCTGGTAGCCACCGCAGTCCCTGTGGTCAGCCTGTTTGAAGATCAAATGTGGGTGAGCCTGAATATTCGTGAAGACCAATATGCCCCGTTTCAGAAAATGAGCAGTATTGAAGGTTATATTCCCGCCCTAGATAAAACCGCCACTTTTAAAATCAAGCAGATCAGTGCTGAAGGTGAATTTGCCACCATTAAGACCACACGCCAAACCGGCGGTTATGATGTGCGAAGTTTTAAGCTGCATCTTGTGCCCACACCAGCGATTCCTGAACTGAAAGTTGGGATGAGCGTGTTATTTAAACTGAAAGAGACCCGATAATGTGGACGGGTATATGGCGCGAACTGCGCTATCTGCTCCGCGAAAAATGGGATCTGTGTCTGGTCACGCTCGCACCTGCACTGGTGATTATTTTATTCAGCAGCATGTTTGCTCAAGGGAAACCGGATCATTTACCGATTGCGATTATTGATCAAGACCAGAGTGCGCTGAGTCAAAGCATTTATCAGCATGTGGCGCTGAATCATACTCTTAAAATTGCTACGGTGTCGGAACAAACAGCTGAAATTGAGCGCCTGTTAAATCAAAATAAAATTTGGGGTTATATCCATATTCCCAGCGGTGCCGAGCAACGTCTGGTTCGTGCCCGGGATGCTGACATCAGTATTGCCTTTAACCAGAGTTATTTCAGTATCGGAAATACCATTTCCTCTGCCATGCTGGTCAGTACCCTGCAAGCACTGGCTGAATTTAGCGGACAGCAATATCTGGGCAACCGGCTGCCTTCTCTCGAAGCACCGTCACCGCATATCAAAATATCGCCGCTGTATAATCCACAACTGAATTATGAATTCTATCTGGAACTCTATGTCATTCCGGCAATTCTGCATTTACTGCTGTGTTGTTGTGTGGCATTTTCCGTCGGTCAGGAACTGAAGCGGCAGACCTTAACAAGCTGGATTAGCAACTCATCCATCTGGATGACATTACTGTCTAAGAACCTGGTCTATGTGGCTATTTTTAGTCTATGGACCTGGATCTGGATGTTCTGGCTGATTGAAATTCGCGGCTGGTTTGTTGCCGGCTCGCTCGCTCTGATTCTATCGGCACAATTTCTGCTATATAGCGCTTATGCATTTTTAAGCAGTGCAGTGGTTCTAGCAACCAAAGATTTAAGTAAATCTTTTGGCATCATTGCGGTCTATGGTGGTTCATCTTTAAGTTTTGCCGGTGTGACCTTACCTTTAAATAATGCGCCCCTATTCACCCAGTTCTGGTCCAATATTATTCCGTTCACGCCCTATGCCAAATTACAAACTGAACAATGGGTGATTGGTAGTCCATTGCATATTTCACTGCAAGCTGGATTAATGCTGCTGATCTATGCCCTAGTCTACGCTCTGCTGGCTTATCTGTTTCTTAAAAAAATCGCCAAAGGAGCAACACCATGAAATCCCTTTGGTTTTACTATCTACAAAGCTTTAAAGATATCGTCAGTCACGGCACGATCTTTACCACGCTGATTCTATCTGTCTTGTTTTACAGCTTTTTTTATCCAACCGCTTATCAGGCACAGCAGGCTGAAGCCTTACCGATTATTATTGTCGATGAAGAACAAAGTAGCTTAAGTACCCGCATTATTGGTCAGGTGGCACAAAGCCCCAATGTCGAAATTCAGGCGATTACCGGAAATTTTGCCGAAGCCAAACAATGGATGGAATCTCAAAAAGCCGATGGTATCTTGTTACTACCGGACAATTTATCGCAAAGCTTAAGGCATGGTGAAACAGGCGGAATTGGACTGTATTTAAGCACGGCCAACTTTTTAGTGACCAAACAAATTGGTCTGGGCTTAGCTACATCAGTTGAGCAAACTTTGGCAGATTATACTGAACGCTTTGGCAAGGTCTCGGATTTTTCACCTGCCCTTTCTGTGCATCAAATTCCTTTATTTAATCCGCTGTCCGGCTATGGCAGCTATGTCTTTCCTGCGGTTGCACCTTTAATTATTCACCAAACCATTCTTTTGGGTTTGAGTATGCTAATTTTAGTATATCGGGAAAGAAAAGTAGAATTAAACGCAAATGCATTGGTTGGGATGTGTTTAGCGGTCTTTACTATTGGCTGTCTGGGATGTTTCTATTTATTCGGCTTTAGCTTCTGGCTATTTGATTATCCACGTGGTGGCAACCTGTTCGGGATGCTACTGGCTGTTCCAGTTTTTATCTATACAATAATTGGCATGACCTGCCTATTCGCCAGTTTTCTGGATTTGCCGGAACGTGCGGGTCATGTGATTGTATTCACTTCCATTCCACTGTTCTTTTTATCTGGTGCGGCCTGGCCGCATGCTGCAATGCCTATCTGGATGCAAGTCGTTGGCGAAATCCTGCCTTCCACCCAAATTGTGCAGATGTTTATTCAACTCAATCAGATGGGTGTACCTACAGAGCTAGTCTTGCCTAAATTGCTTTATCTCGGAATGATCGGCAGCTTGTGCTTTTTCTTGGCTTATCGACGTTTAATTTCAAACTGTGGAACTTTCTAGCTAGGTGTTTAGTCCCAGATTTTAATGGTGTAATATTCTCAGAGAAATGGAAAGATGCAGCACTATGGGACAAGTTCTACACAACAGCGCCACAACGACACAGACAGTGCGTCGAGCAATACAAAATAGTTAAGAGAGCTTAATAACGCTAGCCAAGCGTTACGGCATCAATCAAAAGACTGTCGCAAAATGGAAGAAACTTACTTCAGTAGATGATCTTACAACAGGGCCAAAGAATCCTCGCTCAAGCGTGTTATCGCCTGAAAATGAGGCGGCAATTGTTGCTTTTCGAAAACGCACTTTGTTGCCGCTAGACGATTGCCCTTATACATTGCAGCCGAGTATTCCTTATCTGACACGCTGGTCGTTACACCGCTGCTTGCAGCGGCATGGTATTTCATGACTGCCTAAGGTACAAGGTGATCGGCCTGTCAGAAAGCGCTTCATAAGAAATTGAGATCTTTAGAGAGGAATGAATTATTAAAATCAGTCAAACGGCTAGGTCGGTCACTTTGGAAAAAATGGTCTGGTTATCATCATCGAAGTTTAGTGGAAACCAAAATGCATTGCATCAAATGATTAGGCGATAAATTAACAGCAAGGAGTTTTGCTAGTCAGGTGGATGAGATTCATGCACGTGTAGCAGTTTTGAATAAATTCATAGAATTAGATCGCCCTAATACCCAAGTTGTCACTTGAATTTAGCTCAATTAGGGCAGCATTGTCTTTCAAACCTTTGTGCAACAAAGCCCTTCCCCTGATTGATATTTATTATTTAGTTTCCCAGTAATATGTTGATTCTTTTGCGACTTATTGGCCATTTCTGCGAATCGATCTGATGTTGTGGAGCTTGGCACTTCTCGCCCTATTGTTACACCAGAAAATTACCCCTATTCATCAAAAGGCGGTCAATAAAATTCACGCCAAACTAAAAGTTACGCAACAGGAATCATCAACATGATATGGATTGCAGTGATCGGTCTGCTTTGGCTAAGCTGCTTTGCCTTTTATACTGTAAGTGCAAAGCAGATTCTAAAAACCCGAAAATCTCGGTACGCTTTTTTAGCGAATTTTCCTACGTACACTAAATTCGCAGCAGGTATTTTCTTATTCGTTGCAATGGTTTTATTACGGACCCGGTTTAGCTCCAGTATCAGCTTTGTGGCTCTATGGATATTTCTAAGCCCTGTACTGTTTATCTTTATCTTAAAAATGAATAAAGCACTTTAGTATTTATTTAAAATCAGAAAGTAGCAAACAGCCTAGTGCGCTACTTACATGCCCTCTATTGAACCAATCTACCCAGTATCTGCTAAACCTTGCCAACCTACTTTTAAATATTTCAGATTCATTATTTTGGCTAGAATCAAAAATTTAAATTGGTAGGTATTTGGTAGGTAGGATTCTTTTTAACTTCATCCAATACTCATATTACGGTGAGGGTCACCGATAAAATAATCAATGAATGGTAGAAGGAATCACACCATGGCTTTTAAAAATATTTCAGATCAAACTAACGGTTTTTATATTCCCTGTGTTTCACTTTTTGGTCCGGGCTGTGCTAAAGAAATCGGGATAAAAGCACAAAATTTAGGTGCCAAGAAAGCGCTGATTGTAACTGATGCGGGGCTGTTTAAATTTGGTGTTGCAGATGATATTGCAAACTATTTGAAAGAGGCGGGTGTTGACAGTTATATTTTCCCAGGCGCGGAACCCAATCCAACTGATATTAACGTGCATCATGGAGTTACAGCTTATAATGAAAATGCCTGTGATTTTATTGTATCGTTAGGTGGGGGTTCATCACATGACTGTGCCAAAGGCATTGGCCTAGTCACTGCAGGTGGCGGACATATCCGTGATTATGAAGGGATTGATAAAAGTACCGTCCCGATGACACCACTGATTGCAATCAATACTACAGCAGGGACAGCTTCGGAGATGACACGTTTCTGTATCATTACCAATACCGATACCCATGTGAAAATGGCGATTGTAGATTGGCGTTGTACACCACTCATTGCGATTGATGACCCTAAACTTATGTTGGCCAAACCTGCAGGGCTGACTGCGGCAACAGGTATGGATGCCTTGACGCATGCAGTAGAAGCCTATGTGTCTACAGCAGCAAACCCAATCACTGATGCCTGTGCAGAAAAGGCGATTACCATGATCAGCGAATGGCTTAGCCCGGCAGTGGCGAATGGGGATAATCTGGAAGCACGGGATGCCATGAGCTATGCCCAATATCTTGCCGGAATGGCCTTTAACAACGCCTCTTTAGGATATGTGCATGCGATGGCACATCAGCTCGGAGGCTTCTACAACTTGCCGCATGGTGTTTGTAATGCAATTCTGCTCCCCCATGTTTGTGAATTTAACCTGATTGCTTGTCCTGAACGTTATGCCAAAATTGCCCAATTGATGGGGGTGAATACAGAAGGCTTAACCGTAACTGAAGCAGCTTATGAAGCGATTGGCGCCATTCGTCAGCTTTCGGCTTCAATTGGTATTCCATCTGGGCTGACGGAATTGAATGTAAAAGAAGCTGACTTGGCCATCATGGCGGAAAATGCACAAAAAGATGCCTGCATGCTGACCAATCCACGTAAAGCCAGCCATGCCCAAGTGGTAGATATTTTTAAAGCGGCGATGTAGTGCCTCAATGTAAGTCTTCTTTCCAATCATCTGACTTACATTTTTAACAGCCCCTGTTTCACTTTCTGAGGAAGTGTGCCAAGAGCAGACATGCATTTTCCTGTTCCTGGCTGATCCTTTTGCCTTCATAAGAGGATAAAAACGGGGGGTGTTTCTTTTTTATCAAGCCCCTTTCATTATGATTATCGACATTAATCCCATGGTAGAAAAATGCCAAGATTTTTTTAGCCCGTTTCAGCCACAAATAAAATTTCATAGCGTATTATCTTACGATTATATTTGATCCCTGAGGAATAAACTGCGCGTCCTTCAAATGACATGAAGGTGAGCGTAGCTGATTTTAATGAAGAGCATCCCATCAAGCAGCTAGGCAAACTGGGTAGCCACTGATAAAAATTTTAGGATCAGGTTCAGTCTAAATCAATAAGTAAACCCACAGTAAGCAAGGATAATACTTAATATTCCAGAATTTTCCTATTTTAACTGTTTAGCTTTACCGACAGTTACATCAGCTTTAAAGATTTTTATATTTTAACAGAGTCTGATGAACGGGATGGATTTTGGGCATCAGTTCAATCAGGCGTTCTATAGCATCAATCGCTTCAGGAAAATGTGCCACATGTTTCAGCAGGACATCGGTTTCATTAGCCTTGAAAATGGCATCGCTCAGGCGTGATTCCAGACAATCTCTCCAAGCGCATAGAAATGGACTTTCTGTTCTAGCCAGAAATACGCCGGTACATAATTTCAAGGCTGAATCAATATATCCAGCATCTAGGGATTGCTCCATCATTAAAAAGTCAGCCTCTACATCCGCCAATAAACGATAGGGTCTGGAACCCAGCATACCACCTAGTACATCGCGTAACTGTGACATTTCTGCTTTTAAAGTCCCTATACTGACCTTGCGTTCGCCATATAAGGCCTGATGCAAGGTATCTAGACTCAGGCCCTGCGGACATAAGGCCAGAATGGCTAGAATTTCAATCTGTCGAGGGGTCAGAACTAGTACCTTGCCATTAAACAGCACTTGAGGTACTGAAAAAGCCCGAATAAACAGGCGCTGCTTCTGGCATTCTAGTAGAGCCGACTGGATGATCGTAGCACAGCGCTCCGCAGCTAGTAGTGCTAAACTGTTATGCTTTGGCCAGGTAGTTGACAGATCAATGACACCTAAGACCTGTTTTGAATAGGGATCAATAATCGGAGCAGCGTAACAAACCCAATCATGAATGGAGGACATGTAATGTTCACTGGAAAAGACACAGCTGGATTGTTGAGTTTTTAAGGATAGTGCCAATGCATTGGTTCCGACTAGCTCTTCGCGCCATTGTCCACCTTCAATAAAATGTACACTTTCTGCGGCACTTTGCATTTGCGGGCTGGACGCTGTCCAGATGATGGTGCTGCCTATATCACCGACTGCCAACACCATCGATGACTGCTCTGCAATATGTTTCAAGTCTTGTGCACAATGGTGTAGAGCATAGGCTAAAGTTAAAGAAGAAGTGGTCTTTTTTATATCTGTCAGTGGTGCTGCTAAACGATTCTTAGGGATTTCAGCCGAGGATGAGCGCTGCCAAGAACTAGCAATACTCTGTCCCAGCTGTTCTGCATGCAGGGGAGATAAACTGCTACTTTGCCGAAGCTGATCGATATTGTGCCTTTTTTGCGCCAAATCTTGTTTTGTCATCATTCCTTATTCTCACAACAATTCATGATTTACATCCGCTGTAATCGTTATTCTTTTAAAATAGATGAAAAGATCGTGAACATGCTAGCTCCAACCTTTTTCCAACCTTACCTCATTTATATTAATCAAATAAGGTGCAGAAGTACCTTATACCAAAGCTGTAGAAGCGGTTTTGCCATACGAAAATAAGCAAAGGAAATAAATATGCGTTACATCGATCCCAATCAACCTGGTTCAAAAATTCAATTTAAAGCACAATACGATAATTTCATTGGCGGCGAATGGGTCGCTCCGGTCAAAGGCGAATACTTTGACAATCTCTCTCCGGTAGATGGCAAAGTCTTTACCAAAGTACCGCGTTCTTCTGTAGAAGACATTGAATTGGCCCTGGATGCAGCGCACAAAGCCAAAGAACAATGGAACAGAGCATCGCCGACCACCCGCTCCAATATTCTGTTGAAAATTGCCGACCGTCTGGAACAAAATCTGGAAATGTTGGCTGTAGCAGAAACCTGGGACAATGGAAAACCGATCCGTGAAACGCTGGCTGCCGATATTCCACTGGCCATTGACCATTTCCGTTATTTTGCCGGCTGTATCCGGGCTCAGGAAGGTGGCATTTCCGAAATTGATGAAGATACTATCGCCTACCATTTCCATGAACCGCTTGGTGTAGTCGGACAAATCATTCCCTGGAACTTCCCGATTCTGATGGCCGCCTGGAAACTCGCGCCAGCCTTGGCTGCAGGCAACTGTATTGTGCTGAAACCTGCAGAACAGACTCCGGTCAGTATTCTGGTGCTAGCTGAACTGATTCAGGACATTTTGCCGCCGGGCGTGTTGAACATCGTCAATGGCTACGGGGTCGAAGTCGGCCGTCCACTGGCGACCAATCCCCGTATTGCCAAGATTGCCTTTACCGGCTCGACTGCCGTCGGCCAAATGATAATGCAGTATGCAACTGAAAATATTATTCCGGTAACGCTGGAACTTGGCGGTAAATCACCAAACTTGTTCTTTGCCGACATTATGGATCAGGAAGACGATTATCTGGACAAAGCTCTGGAAGGCTTTGCCATGTTTGCCCTGAACCAGGGTGAAATCTGTACCTGTCCTTCCCGTGCCTTGGT
>NZ_DCRI01000113.1:0-6012 GCF_002324975.1 Acinetobacter sp. UBA1496
GCTCGTTCACGCGTTTACCGCGTAGCGTTCCAAGCGGTAATCAAAGCTGGTCAATACGCTTACCGTGACCGTCGTCAGAAGAAACGTCAATTCCGTGCTCTATGGATTGCGCGTATCAACGCTGGTGCACGTCAAAACGGTTTATCGTACAGCCGTATGATCGCTGGCTTGAAAAAAGCTCAGGTTATCATCGACCGTCGCGTACTTGCTGACATCGCTATGCATGACGCAGTTGCGTTTGCAGCTCTAGCTTCTAAAGCTAAAGATGCGTTGGCTGCATAAGTCTTTATGACTTAGAAAAAAGACCGCTTTTAGCGGTCTTTTTTTATGCTTAAATGAAATCAGTGGGATCTTTGATTTTTTTAAATCATTTATTTATTGATTTGGTGGAGATTAAGTCTCCACCAAGCCAAAGTGATTATTTATAGACAATATATTTTATTAAAGCCCGAAATAGTAGCCAATCAAACAGATCACAATCGTGATCAGAATCAGTTTGATCACACTTGAAGCACCGGTTTTATGGTGACTTTGTGGTCGTTCGGCTTTAGAGACTTTGACTGCGCGATCTTCAGTATTCATGCCCGCAAAAGGATCAGGCGCCACTTTAGGAGTAAGTTGTGCAGTTTTATAATGATTGGCCACTTTCACAATAAACTTGGCACTGATTTCATCAATTTTTTGCGCAAAGTGGCGCAGGTTTAATTGCTGCTCCGGATTTAGTACCTGACCATCATCATTATAAGGGTGTTGAATCTTAGTCTGAATAAAATCACTTAATGCATCCAGACGATATAAGGTCTGATGAGCATAATCAGATGAATAATCCGTTGGAATCAAAGCTAGGTGACTCGGATTTTCTGAGTGAGACTGAATCGTTGGGGTAGTACCGTAATAAGGCAATCCAGTATAAGCAGGCTCAGTAAATCCTTGAGCTAAATGGTGTGCAAATAATTCCTGTTCAGTATAGGAATGAATATCATCCCAGTTTGGTTGTACCAGATCAGTATCAATTCTTTTAGCCAGTTTACTGTTCAGTTCATAACGCCAGAATACTTCATGACGTAAAGGTGACTTCTGAGCTTCTGGTGCTTCATAATCATTATCAGCGGTATACCATTCAGCCAGCTCCTTACCGATCATCCAGGCGGTTTTACCTTGAGCATGATGACTGATAATCACATGAGCCAAAGGAACCAGCTCGACATTGGCATTAGGGTTATTTTCATCTTCCAGCAAGTGTGAAGAATGCAGGCTAATACGACGAACACCTTGTTTTTTCAGGCCTTCAAGCCAGATTTGAAAGTGCTGTGCCAGTAAATGCTGGGAAATCAGATCACGAAAAGTTAAATGGTACTGATTAAAAATGGAGTGATTCAGCCAGCGGCTGAAACTGAGATCCTGAGTTAAAAACTCATTGCCATAAGTGACGAGGGTCAGTTGCTGTTTCCAAATTTGATCGAGTGCCATAGTGATTTGATCTGATTGATATTATGTTTATCTTATACTTTTTATAATTCATGATGCTATTCTAATTTTCATTAAAAGCGCACTTCATCAACTCGCCTAAAAACTGTTAGAATATGGGGTTTTTTAAAAATATTTCTAACCTGTTGCTTTGAGAGTTACTATGTCACTGGAAGCCCTGACCACTGAAGCGCTCGCTGCGATTGCAGCAGCTCAAGACCTTGCTGCACTTGATCAAGTACGAGTGCAATTTACGGGGAAAAAAAGCCAGCTCGCGGAACAATCTAAGTCGCTGGGGAAAATGGATCCTGAACAACGTAAAGCGTTTGGGGCACAAATTCATGCAGTTCGTGAAGCTATCACGGGTGCTTTGACACAACGTCAGGCTGAACTGCAGAAAGCTGCACTAGAGCAAAAGCTTGCTAGTGAAACAATTGATATTACCTTGCCCGGTCGTGGCCAACAGGTGGGCAGCATCCACCCAGTGACCCAAGTACAAGAACGTATCTGTCAATTCTTTACCAAAGCAGGTTTTACAGTAGCGACTGGTCCAGAAGTTGAAGATGACTATCACAACTTCGAAGCATTGAATATTCCGGGCCATCACCCTGCACGTGCCATGCACGACACTTTCTACTTTGATGTAAACCATTTATTGCGTACGCATACTTCAGGTGTGCAGATTCGTACCATGGAAACCCAGCAGCCACCAATCCGTATTGTGTGTCCAGGCCGTGTATATCGTTGTGACTCTGACCAGACGCATTCACCAATGTTCCATCAGATCGAAGGCCTATACGTTGCTGAAAATACCAGCTTCGCTGAATTGAAAGGTTTATTGGTTAACCTGCTGAATGAATTCTTCGAAAAAGATTTGAAAGTACGTTTCCGTCCGTCTTATTTCCCGTTCACTGAGCCAAGTGCTGAAGTGGATATTATGGATGAACGTGGCAAGTGGTTAGAAGTTTTAGGTTGCGGTATGGTGCATCCAAATGTACTTCGCGCTGCGGGCATTGATCCCGACAAATACAAAGGCTTTGCATTTGGTTTAGGTGTAGAACGTTTTGCAATGTTGCGTTATGGCATTAATGACCTGCGTATGTTCTATCAAAACGATGTGCGTTTCTTACGCCAGTTTGCTTAAAGGATTTAAACCTCTCCCTGACCTCTCCTAAAAGGAGAGGGGGCTGTCCTTATGTGACTCAGGGTTCTCCCCCTTTGTAAAAAGGGGGAGTTAGAGGGGGATTTAAAAGATTAATTTATAGGTTTTAAAGAAATGAAAATTAGCGAAAATTGGCTGCGCACATGGGTTAACCCAGCCATCGATAGCGAAAAACTGTCTGACCAGTTGACTATGCTTGGTCTTGAAGTGGATGAAATTGCACCTGCGGCAAAACTGTTTACAGGTGTGGTTGTTGGTGAAGTCCTGACTGTCGAACAGCATCCAGATGCCGACCGTTTACGTGTTACCACTGTAAACATTGGTTCAGGTGAACCTCTACAAATCGTGTGTGGTGCACCTAACGTACGTGCGGGTATGAAAGCACCAGTAGCTACCATCGGTGCAGTATTACCAGGCGATTTTAAAATCAAGAAAGGCAAACTGCGTGGTGTTGAATCTCAAGGCATGCTATGCGGTGCTTCAGAAATCGATCTTGAAGATAAAATCGATGGTTTGTTAGAACTGCCTGCAGATGCACCGGTGGGTGTGAATGTTCGTGAATATTTAGACCTTGATGACAACGTGATTGATATCAGCATCACTCCGAACCGTGGTGACTGTTTCAGCATTCGCGGGATCGCACGTGAAATTGGTGTGATTAACCAGTTGCTGGTAACTCCACCTGAAATTAAAGAAGTAGCTGCAACCATCACCGATCAAAAGCAAGTCGTTGTTGAAACTCAAGGTTGCCCACGTTATTTGGGCCGTATCATCAAAAATGTAAATACCAAAGCACCAACTCCTGAGTGGATGGAACGTGCATTAGTCCGCGCTGGTATCCGTCAGCACAGCATTTTGGTCGATATCACCAACTATGTATTAATGGAACTGGGTCAACCTCTACATGCGTTTGATGGCGGTAAGGTTCAGGGTTCAGTACATGTACGTCAAGCGACTGCAGGTGAAAAGCTTGTTCTATTAAATGAACAGGAAGTTGAACTGCAAGATGATGTGATGGTAATCGCAGATGATGAAAAAGCATTAGCGATTGCAGGGATTATGGGGGGCTTGTCTTCATCAGTAACTGATGAAACCACTGAAATCTTCCTGGAATCAGCATTCTTTGCGCCATTGCATATTGCGGGCCGTGCTCGTCGTTTCGGTCTACATACTGATGCGTCACAACGTTATGAACGTGGTGTCGATTTCGAACTTCCTATGATTGCAATGCATCGTGCTTCTCAGTTGATTGCTGAGCTTGCAGGCGGTGAGTTTGGTCCAATCATTGTAGCTGAAAAAACAGAGCTGTTACCAAAGCGTGAAGCGATTGAGTTAGAACAAGCGCAAGTCGATCAACTATTAGGTTATACAGTTGAATCAGATTTCATTACAGATGCTTTAACGCGTTTAGGTTGTGAAGTGACTGTAAAAGCTGAAGGTCAGTGGTCAGTGATTCCGCCATCCCACCGTTATGACATGGCAATTTACCAAGACCTGATTGAAGAGGTTGCCCGTATTCACGGTTATGACAATATTCAAATCAGCTTACCGGTCATTGATGTGAAATTGGCGAAATATGAAGACCAATTCGAACTGACTCAGCTTCGTCAAACAGCCGTGACCTTGGGCTATCAGGAAGCGATCAGCTTCAGTTTTGCTGACCTGAAACTGGAAAAACAGTTAAATCCAGAAGTCAATCCATTGGCATTGGCTAACCCAATTTCAAGCGATTTGGCAGTGATGCGTTCAACTTTACTGTCTAGCCTGATTCCATGTGTACAGTACAACGTCAATCGCCAGCAGAACCGTGTACGTTTTTTCGAACTCGGTCTGCGTTTTGATTACCAGAATGCGGCTTCAATTCATGATCTGAAACAGATTCCAACTTTTGCCTTGATTGCTACTGGTTCACGTACGCCTGAAACTTGGCATGGTAAAGCACAGCCAATGGATTTCTTTGACTTCAAAGGTGACATTGAGGAAATTCTGGCAGCTGCGCGTCTGGATGTGGAATATGTACGTTCTGAACGTAGCTGGTTACATCCTGGTCAATCTGCAGAAATTTTAGTGAATGGTCAGTCAATTGGTTATTTAGGTCGTTTACATCCCTCACTTGAAGACGAACTCGATTTGGCGACGACTTGGGTCGCTGAATTAGATCAATCGGCTGTTTTGCAAACTTATGTATCTAATTTTACAGAATTATCACGTTTTCCATCGGTTCGACGTGATATTGCGCTTTTAATTAGTGATAAGATTAATGTTAGCGAAATTCAGGGACTTATCGAAAAAACAGGTGGAGAGCTGCTAGGCTCGACATGGTTGTTCGATGTGTACACTGGACAAGGAGTAGAAGAAGGGAAACGCTCACTGGCATTTGCACTTCTCTGGCAGCATCCAAGCCGTACACTGGAAGATGCTGAAATTAAATCAGGTATGGATAATATCCTTCAGGTGTTGGAAAACACTTACCAAGCGACATTGAGGGCTTCATGACAGCATTAACAAAAGCAGAAATGGCTGATCATTTAAGTGAGCTCACGAGTTTAAACCGTCGTGAAGCTAAACAAATGGTCGAGTTGTTTTTCGATGAGATTAGCCAAGCGCTAATCTCGGGCGAACAAGTAAAATTATCGGGTTTCGGTAACTTTGAGTTACGTGATAAGCGCCAACGTCCAGGCCGTAATCCGAAGACGGGTGAAGAGATTCCGATTTCTGCACGCCGTGTTGTTACGTTCCGCGCGGGGCAGAAGTTCCGTCAACGTGTGGGGAATGAGCAGATCAATTGATCTGCTTTTTTTTTATATCTAACATTTTTATTTTTTACATAAAAAAAGAGAGCCAAAGGCTCTCTTTTTTGTACTGAATAATCGTAAAGATTATTGAGCAGCAGCTTCAGAAGCAGCAGTAGCGTCAGCAGCAGCGTCAGTAGCAACAGCAGCAGCAGCGTCAGCTTCAGCAACAGCAGCAGCGTCAGAAGCAGCAACTTCAGAAGTAGCTTCTACAGCAGCAGCGTCAGCAGCAGCTTCAGCTTCAGAAGCAGCTTCTACAGCTTCAGATGCAGCTTGGTTAGCGTCAGCAGCAGCGTCGTCAGCTTTTTTAGCACAACCAACGAAAGCTAAAGTAGTAGCAACTGCAGCAGCAATAGCGATTTTTTTGAATAACATGGCATCACTCTCTAAAAAATTGAGATTAAAAAAAACCAAAGTCAGGCTGTAATATGCTTTTATTATTCCTAATAATGTTAGGGACTAACAACGCAGGAGCAGTCTAACTGGTCTGCAAATATGCTATCACTGCGCATTTTTAATTGCTACTAGGTGAGCATCAAAAACAGCGAAAAAACGATAAAAATTAAGGGTTTTTTAACAGAAAATAACAAT
>NZ_DCRI01000101.1:0-17367 GCF_002324975.1 Acinetobacter sp. UBA1496
CCTTTAAAGATAGGTTTGTGCAACAAAGCCTATCACTTCTAAAATTTAAACTTTTATATCTAAGAGCTGGATAAATTCAAATGCCGGTTCTTCATAAGGATGACTGTCTTTTAGAGCCTTAGCCACTTCAACCGCCTTTTCATCAGGTACAAGAATTTCGACCCGCCATTCTTCCACATTTTCCAATTGGCCAATTTCCCCAATATGAGGATCTGCGCCTTGCTGCGGCTTAAATTGTCCAGTTCCCAGCACTTGCCAGGCACAGTCGGTATATTCACCAATCCCACCCGCACCTGCTGCAAAAACGGCCTTCTTGGTTTCCTCTAGGTTTTCATCTGGTACGTAATAAATCAGTTTAAGCATATATCTCTACAAGTTTTTCAAGCATTTACCGTATTGTTAAGGGCTTCGGTAATAATATTCAATGCTGGATTTTGAGAGTTCTTGTTAAATGTTGCATATAGTTCTACCTGGGGTAAAGGTCGATCTGTCTGGATCACTTTCACTTCATCATTCAGGAACCGTAATAGATAATCGGGAGCAAAACTAAAACCCATCCCCATATTGATCAGGTTAATATGCTGTAGCACATTGGTCGCCCACAGCACCTGATCGTGCTTTAGCTGATCAAAGGACATCAAGGCATTAAGTCTTTCGTAAAATATGGGTGATGCATTCTGATCATACATAATAATCGTATGATTTTTCAGTTCCTGTAATTTCAGTATCCGATCGGTTGGGTGCAAATGCTTGGCTGCAACCAAGTGAATTTGTTCCGTCAATAAATGGATATTTTCAAAATCCGGATGATCCAGCTGAAAAAGGGTAATACTTAGATCTAATTCAGTATTTTTTAGATGTTGAAGCTGTTCCAGACAGAACAGGCTATGCAGATGAATTTTTAAATCTGGCATGGTCTTTTTCAGCTTGGCCAAAATATGTGGCATAACTTTTAGTTCGGCAACATTCAGAAAGCCAATATGAATCTGATTATTTTTCTGCTGGGCCACCTGTCGTGCTGATGCAACAGCCAATTTGGCATTTTCCAGAGCTTTTTCTGCATAGATTAAAAAGGCCTTACCTTCATCGGTTAACTGTATTTTTCGTGAAGAACGTTCAAACAGGTTAACGCCAACTTCCTGCTCCAGATCTTTAATCTGCTGGCTTAAAGAAGGTTGAGCCGTAAACAGTTTTTCAGCAGCCCTAGTGAAACTCTGCTCCTGCGCCACGGTAATAAAATAGCGTAAATGTCGAAGTTCCATAGATTGCTCACTTCAAAAAATAGGTACTTATCTTACGATTTAGGCCAACATATTGAAAATATTAATAGATCAATAGCTTATGCTAATACTCATATAACTACCTTTTATACATGGCTAGATTTTGCCCCCTCATACATTTATGCCTGTATCAAGTTTACACATGGTGTCTTGCATGACACAGTATTCGACACTGAATCGGGTGAAAGCGGGGGTCAGGCAGCTGAATCACTGAACTTGCCATATTTGGATGTGATTCGGATTGTTTCTCATGATGTGTATAGCACCAGAATTACCAAGTCTGAAATTCATGAATCTGTGGCAGTTCTGGTTCGTCCGGATGGTTATGTAGTTTGGCGTTATAGGATAGTACCAATGATCAGTTTGATTATGAAAATACGCTGAAGACTGTGTTAAAGCAGATTCAATTAACTGTGTAGTGATAAAGCCACCTTCGGTTGGTTTTTCTTTAGTAATGGTAAAGGAATCATAGTTGTCGATCATTAAGATCATACATATTTTTCAAACTTTCCATTATTTAAAGCGTCAAATTGATTAGATACCCAGCGACATGGATGTCACCCGTCAGACTGTGGGACAAGGACGTCCCATCAGTCTGACAGCGGTTTTTTTGTCTTGCGGAGCAGTGCTCCTCATGCCCCGTCAAAAGTAAATCCTTATATCCTCTAAATTTAAAAAAGCCACCTCTCGGTGGCTTTTTTAAATCTGTTGATCAAGAACCCTGTAGCAAATAACTACCTACCAAGAACAGCACCTGTAGGCCAACGACAAAACCAAATAACCACCAACCTTTCTGACGTAATTCTGTTCTATCCATTATTCTGAACGTCTTAGCCATGTCATCACCTCATTCTTGAGTGTTGATACTGAACTGATCTATACCATCTTTCCTTTAAAGTGCATAAATATTGTGCATTATTTACACAATATCACTTTTATGCAGATATAAAAGCAAAATCTAAACCAGTTCAGCGGGAGAAAATTAAATAAATGTTTCAAACTGCTTAAAAAGCAAAAAGCCACCCACTGGTGGCAATTGATGAAGCTAGTCTAAACAAAAGTAAATGATTTTTCTAGCTTTGCTGAGTCACTTAAAATTCTAATAATAAAAAAGAGCCGCTACTGCGACCCTTTTTTGAAGCTAAATCAGATTAGCCAATGAACTTACGCGCATTACGGAACATACGTAACCATGCACCGTCCTGATCCCAGTCTTCTGGTTTCCAAGAGTGCTGGATCGCACGGAAGTTACGCTCAGGGTGTGGCATCAGGATCGTCGCACGACCATCTTTCGAAGTGACACCAGAGATCCCTTCAGGCGAACCATTCGGGTTCAATGGATATTGCTCAGTCGCATTACCTTGGCTATCCACATAACGCATGATCACCTGGTTATTGGCATTCAATGCAGCAATGCTTTCAGCTGATGCAACCACACGACCTTCACCATGTGCTACAGCGATTGGAAGAATTGAACCTTCCATACCTTCTAGCAATACAGAATGAGATTTCTCTACACGAACATTGACGCTACGTGCTTCAAATACTTCCGACTTGTTGCGATGGAAACGAGGCCAAACATCTGCACCTGGAATCAGTGGAGCCAATTGTGACAGCATCTGACAACCGTTACAGATACCTAAAGAGAAAGTTTCCTGACGGTTAAAGAATTTCTCAAACTGGTCACGAAGTTGCTGATTGAACAATACTGATTTCGCCCAGCCACCGCCTGCGCCCAATACGTCACCATAAGAGAAGCCACCACATGTGACCAGACCTTCGAAGTCATCCAGACTGATACGACCAGCCAGAAGATCGCTCATGTGTACGTCAACAGTATTGAAGCCGACTTTGTCGAATGCTGCTGCCATTTCTACATGACCATTCACACCCTGTTCACGCAAAATCGCCATATTTGGACGACGTGAATTGATGTACGGTGCTTCGATTTGCTCATTCAGGTCAAATGTCGGTTGAGCAATCAAACCTTTGTGCGCTTTGTCTGTTACTAATGCAAATTCTTGATCAGCAGTTTCTACGTTGTCACGCAGACGCTGGATTTGATGAGAAACTTCAGTCCAAGCCACTTGCAGGTCGGCACGTTCAAGTACCAGACCATTTACAGATAACTGGTCAGAGTTGTTTACTGTACCTACTACAGAGATCGCATCTTTTAGAGTAGAAGTAGCGATTTCTGCTTGTAATGCATCCCAATCTGCTTTCGCGATTTGCAGCACAGCACCGATTTCTTCAGCGAACAGTGAAGCTACAGTTTGTTGTTCCAGAGCTACACCAAGACGTGAAGCGAACATCATTTCCGCAACAGTTGCCAGTAAGCCACCATCACCGATGTCATGATACGCCTTGATCAGACCACGGTTGTTCCAGTCTTGAACCAGTGTAAAGAATGCTTTGAAGTCATCAAAGCTATCGACATCAGGAGTGACAGAACCAATGGCTTTATACACCTGAGCCAGGATCGAACCACCCAGACGGAACTGGCCTTTAGACAGATCAATACGAACCAGTACAGACTCAATATTTTTCAGTTCAGGGGTTAATGTTTTGCGAACATCAGTCACTGGAGCAAACGCAGTAATTACGCCTGACATCGGAGAAGTTACGGACTTGTCTTCGCCTTCGTCATTCCAAGTCGTACGCATTGACAATGAGTCTTTACCAACTGGAATTGCAATGCCCAGTGCTGGACACATTTCCATACCAATGGCTTTTACGCCTTCAAACAAGGCTTGGTCTTCGCCCGGTTGACCTGCCGCCGCCATCCAGTTTGCAGACAGTTTGATGTCGCTGATCTGATCAATCTTCGCAGACATGATGTTCGAGATCGATTCAGCAACTGATAAACGTGCAGAAGCCGCTGGGTTTAACAATGCAACTGGTGGACGTTCCCCCATTGCCATTGCTTCGCCCGTGTAACCGACAAGGCTGGTAGTCGTTACTGCAGCATCTGCTACAGGAACCTGCCATGGACCAACCATTTGATCACGTGCAACCATACCGGTAATCGAGCGGTCACCAATGGTGATCAGGAATGATTTAGATGCAACTGTTGGATTCTTGATCACGCGATAAATCGCATCTTTCAGATCAGTGACTTTAGACGCATCAAAGTCATCGCCTTTACGCGGAGCAGTTTCATATGAACGGCTCATACGTGGTGTACCACCAAGCATCACTTGCATTGGCATATCCACAGGCTTGTTGCCGAACAATGGATCCTCAACTGTCAGATGACGTGCTTCAGTTGCTTCACCCAGTACCGCAAACGGACAACGTTCACGTGCACAGATAGATTCAAACAATGGTAAAGATTCTGGACGGATCGCAAGCACATAACGCTCTTGCGCTTCGTTTGACCAGATTTCCATTGGCGACATGCCTGGCTCAAGCGATGGGATCTTACGAAGATCCAGTACTGCACCTAACTCATGATCGTTTACCAGCTCAGGCATCGCATTCGAAATACCACCCGCACCGACGTCATGTACAGAAACGATTGGGTTTTCATCTTCCATGCGCCAGCAAGTATCGATCACTTCCTGACAACGGCGTTCCATTTCCGGGTTTTCACGTTGAACCGAAGCAAAGTCCAGGTTTTCACCCAATTTACCGCTATCTACAGAAGATGCTGCACCACCGCCAAGGCCGATCAGCATGGCTGGACCACCTAGAACGATTAACAGATCACCCGGCTGGATAGCATCTTTCTCAACATGGTCTGGACGGATGTTACCGTAACCACCCGCGATCATGATTGGCTTATGAAAGCCTTTCACTTCGCCATTGACGTTTTGTTCGAAGGTACGGAAATAACCCGTTAACGCTGGACGACCAAATTCGTTGTTAAACGCTGCACCACCTAATGGACCTTCAATCATGATTTGAAGTGGAGATGCCATACGTGACGGTTTGCCGTAGTTTTCTTCCCAAGGCTGTTCAAAACCAGGAATATTCAGGTTAGATACGGTGAAACCAGTTAAACCCGCTTTAGGTTTACCACCACGACCAGTCGCGCCTTCGTCACGAATCTCACCGCCTGAACCTGTTGCGGCACCAGCAAATGGTGCAATCGCTGTTGGGTGGTTATGAGTTTCCACTTTCATCAGGATGTGAGCGGCTTGACTCTTGTATTTATAAACGTTTTGACCGTTATCTTCTTGAGTTGGATAGAAACGTTGCGTATCAAAACCAACAATCACCGATGCGTTGTCTTTATAAGCCGACAATACGTCTGTTGGTGATTCTTTATAAGTATTTTTGATCATCTGGAACAATGACAATGGTTGAACTTCACCATCAATCGTCCATTCTGAACCGAAGATTTTATGACGGCAATGTTCAGAGTTTGCCTGTGCAAACATCATCAGTTCGATGTCGTTCGGGTTACGGCCCAGTTTGGTAAATGCTTCTGTCAGGTAATCAATTTCCTGTTCAGACAGCGCAAACCCGAACTCATTATTGGCTTTAACCAGTGCTTCTTTACCTTGACCCAGAATATCAATCGAGTTCAAAGGTTTCGGAGCAGTTTCAGTAAATAATACTGCAGCATCTTCAATCGCATTGAAAAAGCTTTCAGTCATGCGGTCATGCAAGATCTGTAACGCTTCTTTAGAAAGCTCTTTTTCGCCCTTCAAAGTAAACAAAACACCGCGTTCTAAACGATGAACCGGTGTATTACAGTTGGCAAAAATATCAGTTGCCTTTGATGACCATGGTGAAATCGTGCCGACACGCGGTGTCACCAGAATCTGGATTTCATCACTTGCAGCCTGGTGCAGTTCAAATGATTGACCATCGTTGAGAAGCTGTAAAGCGGATTGCTGTTGTTGCTCGTTGAGCGCTTGGTCAAAAAGATAAACAAATTGACTTTCTAGTGATTGAACAGAACTAATTGACGATAAACGTGTGAGTAGTTGAGCTTTCTTAAAAGAAGAATGTGCAGGTGCACCGGCAACGATAAACATGCTGATTTTGGCTCCACGGGATGATCGAGCGACCATGCCACAATGTGACTTGAGAGAGCGCATATTCTACTGTGAAATATATAAATCGGCTAGAGAGGAAATGGGAAAACTCAAGCGAAAAGCTATAGCATTTTATAAATAATGCTTTTATTTTCAGATAAAAAAATTGAATGTAGTCGCACAGGTTAACACATTTTTTTCAAGAAAAATCAAAACCGCTTCAGAATAATTTTCTGCATAAAAATTGTATTATTTTTCAACGACAATCGGGACAAAATCAAATTTAGATTTTATTGTCATGACCTGTCAAAGCGCCGATTTAGGCTAGGATGAAATACTTGATTACAAGATTTCATGAAGTCGTATTTTTTGCAGACTGCTTTTAATTATTTTGATTGACTCTTAACTTTGACTACTAAGATTAGAAAACTGGTTAAAGGTCTTCTGCCTTTATGAAATACAAAGAGCAATTTTCCGCTCATCTCCGCTATTACAGCATCCGACAAAAATTACTCCGCCATATAAATGAGTAATTAATAATGAGTGGTATTTTAATCTAACATAATCTTCAGAACAAAAACCGGATATCTGCTCTCATCTTATAAAAGAATAAAAATAAAATTTCTTATGTGATCCCTTCATTTTTTTCATATTTGATGCTTATCTTATCAAATCATAATTAAGCGAAATTTACTTATCTGAACAACCAAAAATGATATCGACAAAATTACCCCACTATATCCAATATTTTGAAATTTCATCACTTATTCATTAGTTATATTATGCGTAAAAAGCAGAATATAAATAGCAAAACACCACTCGTATTTATGAGAAAATTTACCACGGATTATGAGGCCTATATAAAAAAATAATGAAGAAATGATTAATAATAAAATTTTGTTACCCTTTTTATTTAATCCGTATTCTCAGGTTTTATTTAACTCGAAAAATTTAAAATAAATATCTGTAATTGCTAAAAAAATATCTGAAATTTTCTTTTTATTCAACTGACAGAGGAACAGACTCACACTTCTATATCAGCTAAGAATCTTACCAAATAGACACTTCATCAGTAAATTTGATGATTTTATGTTAAGCTCTAGCCGAATTGCTGAGGAAATGTCCAAATTCTGGGCCTGGCAATGGTTTTTCCTTTCTGCTGTAGAGATGAATATAAATTCTATATTCGGACACTAATTTTTTTGATGTTCTATAGCTTCACTGCTCTGTCTATTTTAGAGCCTTAATCTGTCACCAATGATTTAATTTTCAAGAACAAAAGGTGACCCGCTTAAGGAGTATGTATGTTTCAATTCACTAGTACAGCAACTGTACTATTGATGGTGCTTTTCTATGGCATCACCTTTTTACTATCGTTACGTATTAAACAGAAAAATGAAAATGTCGATGGCTACATGGTCTCGAATGGCTCCATCGGATTTGGAATGTCTGCGGCCAGTATGACCGCCACCTGGATCTGGGCCGCCTCGTTTTATGCAGCAGCTTCATCCGGATATACATACGGCGTTTCCGGTGCCCTACACTATGGTTTGTGGGGTGCGCTGATGATTTTATTTATCTATCCCTTTGGCAAGCGCTTTCGTGAACTGGCGCCTAATGCACATACTTTGGCGGAAATCATGCATGCCCGGCATGGCAATCAAAGCCAGATGATTCTGGCGGGTTCCAATATTGTGGGTAGCGTGATCAGCCTGATGGTAAACTTTACTGCCGCCGGGGCACTGGTTGAAATTTTATCTCCTTTAAGCTTTATCCATGGCGTGCTGATTACCAGTATCGGTGTACTGTCCTATACCCTCTGGTCGGGCTTCCGCTCCTCAGTCTTTACCGATTTTGGTCAACTGGTGGCAATGATTGTCGCGGCGGTGATTATTATTCCAACCTTATTCTTTACCTTAGGTGGGCCATCCCTGTTTCAAAGCGGGATTCATCATCTGCAACCGGAACAGCTGGATTTTTTCTCTAAAACAGCCTTCTTGGAACAAGGCGCGCCATTTTTTGTTGCCGTATTGGCCTACGCAATTGGTAATCAGACCATTGCCCAGCGCCTGTTTGCAGTCCGTGAAGATCTGATTAAGCCAAGCTTTATCACTGCAACGATTGGTTATGCTGCAATTGTTATTGGTCTAGGCATGCTTGGATTATTGGCGTTATTTGCAGGTATTCAGCCCATTGATGGCAACCTGAATAACCTGATTCCACAAATGGCAGCGACTTATCTTTCGCCATTTATGGTTGCGCTGTTATTTATCATGGTGATTGGAGCCCTGTCTTCTACCGCTGACTCGGATCTGTCTGCCCTGTCTGCGATTGTCATGACGGACATTTATGGCAAACAGATTGCGAAAAACCGCCCTGATCCAAAGAAAATGCTATTCATTGGCCGTATGACCATGATCGTTGCCACCATGCTTGGAATTGTGATTGCCACCTTGAAATTTGACATTTTATCGATGCTGATTTTTGTGGGAGCGCTTTGGGGATCTATTGTGTTCCCAGTGATTGTCAGCCTGTATTGGGACAAGGTGAATGCCCAGGCCTTTAACTGGTCAGTGGGCCTCGCATTTTTCAGCTTTCTGATAGTACGTTTTGAATGGCTTCCGATTCAGGGATTGATCGCACTTGGCTTTGAACTCGTTGCAACCTTGGGGATTGGTGTGGTGCTGGGACTGATGACCTTTGGTTTCTTCGGCAAGAAAGTGGGTCTGGTCGTTGGCATATTGGCCAGTATTGGCTTCATGCCATGGACCATCGGCTTCTTGCACGAATACGGCACCTTGTTAAGCTCACTAACAGCTTATGGCACTAGTGCACTGGTATGTACTGTGTTGACGCTGGTCTACAGTAAAGAACGATTTGATTTTAAACAAATCAATAAGATGGTGATTGAGTTTCACCAGCTATCTGAGAAAAGTAAATAAGGAGATTTCAGATGACAAGTCAATTATTGACCCTATATGTACTTTTTTGGCCATTGGTGGCAAGCTTGGTCTTGTTCACGATTTGCCTGAATGTCTATAAAGACACACAACAGGCCAAGAAAAATGGCGAAGAGCTAATCTGATTCTTCGCCTTAAACAAAAAGCAGGCCATTGAGCCTGCTTTTTATTGTTCATTTGATGATTTCGATTTTTAATCTCAGTCTTTTCCAGCTGACTGAAATAACCATATGCAGCAAGACAATTCATGTCGCACTGCCCTAGTGCTTTACGCTCTTTTTTGGCATGATGCAGAAAGTAGAGAACTGAATAATGATAAATGACTCAAATGCGTTGGTTGGAACTGCTTTCGACAGTTCGGATTGGTAGTAAAAAGCAGAGCACTGAACTGGCACGTAGCCCGTTCCACAAAGATTATGACCGTATTATTTTTTCCCAGAGCTTCCGGCAGCTCAACCGTAAAACCCAGGTGCATCCTTTAACTCAGCACGATGGTATTCATACGCGCCTGACGCATTCACTGGAAGTCTCCTGTATTGGCCGCTCGCTAGGGATGCTGGCCGCAGAGAAAATTAAAGATCAGCTTCCACCCTGGGTGTCACCCGCTGATGTAGGTGCCATCATTCAAGCTGCCTGTTTGGCGCATGATATTGGTAACCCGCCTTTTGGCCATGCCGGTGAATATGCGATCCGGGAATGGTTTGATGATGTATCACATACTGACTTCTTAAAAGATTTAAGCCCTGAACAGGAAGCAGATGTACGTCAGTTTGAAGGTAACGCCCAAGGCCTGCGCCTGCTTACCAAAATTGACTATCATCCAAATGATGGTGGCATGCGCCTGACCTATGCCACTTTAGGTGCTTATTTAAAATATCCGTGGCTGTCAAAAACCATGGCATCGCAGGTAGATTTGCCTGCCAGTAGCCGTGCCAAGTTTGGCTGTTATCAGGCAGAAAAAGAGATTTTAAAGCAGATCGCGGAAGAGCTTGGACTAATCCAGCTCGGCGAGTATCGATATTGTCGTCATCCACTGACCTATCTACTCGAAGCAGCCGATGATATCTGCTATGCCCTGATTGATCTTGAAGATGGCATTAGCCTGAACATACTCAGCTATGCTGAAGTGGAACCGGTATTTTTAAATCTGCTCGGAGATTATGGCACGCCTTCTGAAATCGGCATGCCTGACACGACCTGGCAACAGAAAATTGCTGCACTGCGTGGCCGTGTGATGAAACGTCTGGTGAATGAAGTGACCACTGCTTTTGCACGTCACCATGACCAGATTCTATCTGGCCAGTTACAAGGCACTTTATTGCAGTATTGTTCATCAGATATTGAAAGCGGTATTAATCGCGCCAAAGAACTGGCACGTGACAAGATTTTTGAACATCCACAGAAAGCAGGCTTAGAAATCATTGCCCATCAAAGTCTGCAAAATATTCTGGATGCTTTTATTCCTCTGACCACACCGCATAAAAACCTGAGTTTTAAAGAACAGCGTTTAATGTCGATTTTGCAACGTTCAGGGGCGAATTTTAAAGACAGCCATTATGACAATATCATGCAGGTGCTGGATATTATCTCGAAATTTTCGGATCATCAGGCTTATAACCTGTCACAGGAATTGCAAGGCAATAAAGCCGGATTGTTATAAAACATCTTGCTGGATTAGATGCTTATTGCAGCAAAATCACCTGTTTTGCAGAAGGAGATTTTGCCTTTCCTGAAAATGCTGATTACTATGCTGCAAAACTGAATTGAGTAATGATAAAAGATGATTGGATGCCTGATTGGTGAAGTGCTGGCGCTGGAAGCACCGACTGTATTATTAAATGTGAATGGTGTAGGTTATGAAATTGATATGCCGCTCACCACTTTTTGCCAGTTGCAAAAAGGCCAGAAAATTACCCTGTGGACACATCTGGCCGTACGTGAAGATGCACAATTACTGTATGGTTTTTTAAATGCTCAGGAAAAAACCATTTTCCGCACTTTATTAAAAGTGAACGGCGTTGGCCCGAAAATGGCACTTGGCATTCTTTCAACTTTAAGTGTTGAGATGCTGATCCATACTGTTGAAAATGAAGATGTAAATACCTTGGTCAAAGTGCCTGGAGTCGGCAAAAAAACGGCTGAACGTTTGATGATTGAACTGCGCGACCGCTTTAAAGCCATGTCTGCGGGCACTGCTCCAAGCAATTCGACAGCTCCACAAATTCAGTTTATGGGCAATTCAGCCATGGCTGAAGCGGAAGCTGCATTACAGTCTCTCGGTTATAAACCGGCTGAAGCGCAAAAACTGGTGAATGCAGCTAAAGGTGAATTTACCGAAGCCAGCGACATCATCCGTGCTGCATTAAAGTCGATGAATAGATAATAGGAAAATGACTTTACTTTAAATAAGACTGTTTATTCTCCTATTTATATAAATTACTCGCGACATGGATGTCGCCAGTTGAGTTGGGGTACAGGACGTACCTTCAACTCAACAAAAAGATTTTTGTTACTTTTGATCTTTCAAAAGTAAGACAACGCCTACACAATGGCATCTGAATTTTTAATGCATTTTGAGGCTATGACTTTATTCACCTCAAATAAACCATAGAGATTGACTCAAAAGATATGCAAGACCGTCTCATCAGTGGTTCTGAAAAACCCGAAGATCATTTTGATCGTGCCATCCGCCCAACTTCCCTCGATGACTATATCGGTCAACCTGTGGTACGTGAGCAAATGGAAATCTTTATTGGTGCAGCTCGTGGCCGTGCTGAAGCTCTCGATCATACCCTGATCTTTGGACCTCCGGGTCTGGGTAAAACGACATTAGCGAATATTATTGCCCGTGAAATGGGTGGCAATCTCAAGTCAACTTCTGGCCCGGTACTGGAACGTGCCGGTGACTTAGCCGCGATGCTAACGAACCTGGAAGAAGGCGATGTCCTGTTTATTGACGAGATTCACCGTCTGTCACCCGTGATTGAAGAAATCCTTTATCCAGCAATGGAAGACTACCAGCTGGATATCATGATTGGTGAAGGTCCTGCTGCCCGTTCGATTAAATTGGACTTACCACCATTTACTTTGGTCGCTGCAACCACACGTGCTGGTCTACTCACCTCTCCACTACGCGACCGTTTCGGGATTGTGCAGCGTCTGGAATTCTATTCGGTTGATGATCTGACCCATATCGTGAAACGTTCTGCGAGTCTGATGGATGTGCCAATGACCGAAGATGGCGCAAAAGAAATTGCACGTCGTTCACGTGGTACACCGCGTATTGCCAATCGTTTATTACGTCGTGTACGTGACTATGCTCAAGTCAAAGGCACAGGTGAAGTCACTCAGGAAATGGCTCAACGTGCATTAGATATGTTGAACGTGGATAAAGATGGTTTAGATACGCTTGACCGTCGTTACCTGTCGATGTTGCTAGAACGCTTTGATGGTGGCCCGGCGGGTGTAGAAGCTTTGGCAGCAGCAATGGCAGAAGATTCAGGTACTCTGGAAGATGTGATTGAGCCTTATCTGATTCAGCAAGGTTATGTGATGCGTACTGCGCGCGGTCGTATTGCGACCAATATGGCTTATTTACAATTTGGCATGACGCCGCCTGAGCCAAAGTAAAGATAAAATTCTTTTGGCTTAGCCATTTTTTATCATAAAGAAAAAGAGCTAATTGACTACTGCAATCAATTAGCTCCAAAAGCACAAACTCAAATCTTTATTATTAAGTAGTTTATTTAGTTATATAATTATTGCCCTTCAAACAAATACTTAGGCTATTTCTTTTAAAATTCTATCAATAGACTTCTTGCGTTAGTCAAAATTTAAACAGCCCAAAGCTACATTTTATAAGGTTTTAGCCAATTCAAAAATTAGGTAAAACGATACTTTCGCAAGAGATCTAATAATAATTATGAAATAATCAAAGCAACTTTAATGCCAAGATAGTATTTAACTTAGAGAAATAGTTGAAACTTACATAATGAGAGTTTTTTAAATCAGATATAAATTCCCTTCAACAATTCCCTATTAGTTTGAATTTTTAAATAAAATAGACCATTAGATTTTTATAATTACATAATTTTACAATATCTACCTCTGTAAAATTCCCTTTATCAGCAAGTCCTAAAAATGAATATACCAAAAAGGTATGAAACCCATACTCAGAGGGTTTTGGTCAAATGTAGTGCATTATGTAATGCTCAGGCATCACTTTAACTCTATTCAGATTTTTAAGGTTCTCCCTGATATGAACATGCATAAGACGCTTTCACTTTGTCTCCCTCTTCTATTCTGTAGTCAACTAGCTTTAGCAGATTGGGTAGATGATTCAGTTAAAGCAGCCGAAGCGCATACCATCAAACTGCGCCAGCATATTCACCAATATCCTGAACTGGGCAATATGGAATTTAAAACCTCGGAATTAGTACAAAAAGAATTAAAGTCCTATGGCATTGAAGTACGTAAAGGTTATGCCAAAACAGGTGTGATCGGCGTTCTAAAAGGTTCAAAACCTGGCCCAGTCATGGCATTACGTGCAGATATGGATGCCTTGCCGATTCAAGAAACGGCAGCCGTACCTTTTGCCAGCAAGCAGAAAGGCATTTATCAAGGTAAGGAAACTTATGTGATGCATGCCTGCGGTCATGATACGCATACTGCAATGCTACTAGGTGCCGCCAAAGTGCTCGCTGCCAATAAAGATAAGATTGCCGGAACCGTGGTATTTGTATTCCAGCCTGCTGAAGAAGGCGGTGCAGATATTGATAACTTTAGCCAGGGCGATCAGATCGGCTCACGTAAAATGCTTGCCGATGGTGCACTCAAGAATCCCCAGCCTGAAGTCATTTTTGGAATGCATGTGATGGCGGGTATGCCAAGCGGCAATATTTTCTATAAAGATGGTGCGATTCTCAATAGCGCGGATCATTTACGTATTCAGGTAGATGGCCATCAGGTACATGGTTCAATGCCTTGGGCAGGTCGTGATCCCATCTATGCTTCTGCACAGATGATTAATAATTTACAAAGTCTGGTAAGTCGTAAAGCTGATTTAACCAAAGGCATGGGCGTGGTCAGTATTGGAAGTATTCAGGGGGGTACCACAGGAAACGTAATTCCTAATCAGGTGAATATGGTCGGTACGATTCGTTCTAATAGTGAAGATGTCCGTCAAGGTATTTTAAAAGACTTGCCGAAAATGCTAGAACACAATGCCGCAGCCAATGATGTAAAAGTCAAAGTAGAAATTGCACCCTATGCACCTGTTACCACCAATGATAAAACCTTGACCCAGTTGATGCGTCCGACTCTGGCTAAAGTGAATGGTGAAGATAAACTGCATCTGCTTGATAACAATGCTAGTGCCAGTGAAGACTTTGCTTATTATGGCAAGCTGATGCCATCGCTCTTTGTGTTCGTAGGTGCAACGCCAGCAGATCAGGATCCAGCCAAAGCAGCACCGAACCATAACCCGAATTTTATAGTCGATGATGCGACTTTAAAAACCGGCGTAGAAAGTCATGTCCGCTTTATTCTGGATTATCCGAAAGTGGCTGATCAGGTACAAGCAAGCTGGAAACAAAATAACAAAAGCTGATTCTTAGTTCCTCAAGCATGAGTGACTGGTCTCATTCATGCTTTTACTTCGCCGTATTAATAAGCAATTGGCCGTTCCGTACCGGCTTAGCCCCTACTCCAACCAGATTTGACACCTTGTGCCATTGGTCTCAAAGCTCACAGTGCTAAACTTTGACGCGCTAAATTGCTTGACTTTTGGAATGAATAAGGCAAATTCTAAGCCTGCTCCAGCCTCTAAAAACAAGCAATAATTTCGTAAAATCTGCATGGAACAAAACTATGGCGAATCACTTTGAATTCAATATCCGCGTCTATATTGAAGATACTGATGCGGGTGGCATTGTCTACCACGCTAACCATATTCGCTATATGGAACGTACCCGTACTGAATGGTTACGTGCTTCTGGAGTGAGTCACTACTGGCATCAGTCCGACTACAACTTTGTTGTGCACAAAATTAATGTCAAATATATGCGTCCAATCCTCATGGATGACCTGATTACCGTGACTGCACGTGTCATTTCATGTAAAGCTTCATCATTTGTATTGCAACAAAATATTTATTGTGGTGAAATCATGCTTGCATCTGGTGAGGTCGAGTTGGCATGTATCAGTGCAGAGATGCGACCACGTCGACTCCCGGATGAAATCCGCGAACTAATTCAAAAAGAATTGGAACAAGACTAAAAAATTTATTGGCACACGTAACAACTATGGCGACTCAGTTAGAATCATCTCTTCAAGTTTCAGATCTTATTTTACAAGCAAGCCCTGTCGTACAACTGGTGATGCTTTCTCTTCTGTTAGCCTCAATATATAGCTGGTATCTGATTGCCAGGCTCTATATGAGTTATAAAAAAGCCCAGGCCGATGATGAACATTTCCAGAAAATCTTCTGGTCTGGTGCTGAGCTGAATACCCTCTATAACAATGCACAACTCAATTCTAAACGCACTGGCCTTGAAGATATTTTCTATCAGGGTCTGGGCGAGTTCCTGAAACTGAAAAAACGCCATGCGCCAACTGCCCAGTCCATTGAAGGAACAGAGCGTATTCTGCGTGTCGGCCTGAGCCGTGATCAAGGTCATCTGGAGCAAGGACTCGGTGCTTTGGCCAGTATTGGTTCGGTTGCACCTTATGTTGGTCTGTTCGGTACCGTCTGGGGCATCATGAACGCTTTTATTGGCCTGGCAGATGTCGATCAGGTGACGCTGGCGACGGTTGCACCTGGTATTGCTGAAGCCCTGATTGCAACTGCCATTGGCCTGTTCGCAGCTATTCCAGCAGTGTTGGCCTTTAACCATTTCACGGCCAAAGGTGAAACCGTTTACTCTGATCGTGCCCTGTTTGCCGAAGAAATGGTGGCACTGCTACAACGTCAGTCCGTGGGCATAACTCAGGACAAAGACTAATGGCGATTCAAGGTTCAGGACGCTTTCAGCGTATTAAAAAGCCACTGAAAAGTGACATGAATGTGGTGCCCTACATCGATGTGATGCTGGTACTTCTGGTCATTTTCATGGTGACTGCCCCAATGATTACCAGTGGCATCAAGGTCGATTTGCCGCAGGCCAATGGCTTACCGATCGAATCCAAAGATGCGCCTACGATCGTCACTTTAAAAGAAGATGGTACTTATTTTCTGGAATATAAAAATCAGACCACAGGTCCTGTCACCCTAGAGGCTTTGACGCAGACTTTGATAGAAGCGCAAAGCACTGCGGAAAGTGAAAACAAGGTCCTCAATGTCGTGATCAATGGTCATACCACCCGCCCTTATGGCGATGTGATGGCCTTAATGTCAAGCCTGCAGGATGCTGGCCTTTCTCAAGTCGGTTTACTGACCAAGCCATTAGAATAAAGTATGAAAGACTATAAAAAGCCACCATTTCAGAAAAAAGCCATCGCACTTGGATTCACCTTAGGCATCCATGCAGTGGCTTTGGTGGGCTTACTTTATCTGGGCATGAGTAATCCCCCTGAACCGCCAAAACAGATTAAAACGGTCTTAATTAAACCTGAAGACCTGAAGCCGGTGACTCGTGAAGAAACTGAGTTTGAAGAAACTGCACATGAAAATATTGCAGAAGAAATTACCCAAACTGCTGAACCGAGTGTAGAGCCTGCGCCTGTAGTGCCAACAGCAGCTGCACCGACACCTCCGGCACCGCAGCCTGCACCAGCACCCCCACAGATCGATATTCAAAAAGCTCAGCAAGAAGCAAAAGCAGCAGAGCTTGCTCAAGCTAAAGCCGCCCAGCAAGCAGCCGAAGCTGCAAAACGTGCTGAAGCCGCTGAACAAGCAAAACAGGCTGCTGCCAAAGCCAAAGCAGAGGCTGCACAAAAATCTAAAGCCGAAGCTGAAGCAACGCGTAAGGCCGAAGTAGAAGCACAGCGTAAAGCCGATGCTGCGCAAAAAGCCAAACTTGAAGCGCAGAAAAAGGCTGATTTAGCCGCCAAACAAAAAGCCGATGACGCTGCGAAAGCCAAAGCAGAGGCAGATGCGAAACGTAAAGCTGATACCGATGCAAAAGCCAAAGCAGAGGCGGCAGC
>NZ_DCRI01000100.1:0-28501 GCF_002324975.1 Acinetobacter sp. UBA1496
TGATACTGCTTCTGGCATCGACCAGCGCTGCTTTTAAATCGGGATGCAGATTTGGCTGAGCCAGTTCATTTTCAACCAGTGCAAGAACGTCTGGTCTATTGGAGTCTTTTAAAACTTCTGCCGCTTCTATTTTGGTCAGCACATCTTCAGACTGATAATCCAGACGTGCTTTTAACTGGGCAAAACGTGATTTAACCGTATTATTTTTTTCATTTAAATACATCTGATTGATAGCTTGAGCATCAAGTTCAGACAAGTTACTTTCCAGAATATCAATCGCCTCAAGTCGCTGAGAGGCTTCGTCTGAATTTAATTTCTTTTTTGCTAAACCGAAGGTCAGTGCTTTATGTAAGGTATTTACCAACGTAATTTGCGTTACATCAGATGGCCAGGTTTCAACGGCTTTTTTATCCGGATAGCTGACCAATTTGTCTTCTGCTTCCAGAATATAAGTATTGCCTGCACTGTCAGTATAAAGCTGATCTTTTTCAACAAATTCTGCCAGCTGATCAAGTTGTTCAACACTGGCTGGCCACTGATTTAATAAAGCACGACGAGTGGCAAAGTCCCCACGAACAAACTGCTGAATGGCATCAAGTGACTGTTGAGATGATTGTGATACGGTTGTTTCGCTAGATTGAGTTTCCGCATGCACCATATTGAGACATAAACACTGACTCAAAATTAAAAAAATGGCCGCGAGATTTAGGCGAGTGGACATGAGTGCCCTCCCTATTTATATATTTAACGCTATCCCGTCCGGGAAATGAAAAACAAGAAAGGCCTACTGCCGAAGCAGCAGGCTTCGGAGAAAATTATTTAGGAATGTATGGGCTCCATGGCTCAGCAGCAATGGTTTTCGGTGTCTTATAAACCACATCAAACTGACCATCGCCACGAATCTGACCAATCATCACCGGTTTATGTAAATGATGGTTGTTAGCATCCATTTGTAACTGATAACCAGATGGTGCATCAAAGGTCTGACCTGCCATTGCTTCACGAACTTTATCTACCTCAGTAGAACCGGCTTTTTCTACCGCCTGTTTCCACATATTGATACCGACATAAGTCGCTTCCATCGGGTCATTGGTTACAAACTTATCTGCATTAGGCAGTTTGTATTCCACTGCATACTGTTTCATCTTACCGCTGAATTCGGTATTTTTAGGATTTTTCACGGACATGAAGTAGTTCCATGCCGCTAAATGACCGACCAATGGCTTGGTATCAATACCACGAAGCTCTTCTTCACCTACAGAGAATGCCATCACCGGAATATCAGAAGCTTTAATGCCCTGATTACCCAATTCACGATAGAACGGTACGTTTGAATCGCCGTTGATGGTTGAGATCACCGCAGTCTTTTTGCCTGCAGCAAATTTTTTCACGTTACCGACAATGGTTTGATAATTACTATGACCAAATGGTGTGTACTCTTCCATGATGTCAGCATCAGCGACGCCTTTAGATTTCAGGAAAGCACGGAGAATTTTGTTGGTGGTACGTGGGTAAACATAATCGGTACCTAGTAAGACAAAGCGTTCTGCTTTACCGCCTTCTTCACTCATCAGATATTCAACAGCCGGAATCGCTTGCTGGTTAGGCGCAGCACCGGTATAGAAAATATTTTTAGACTGTTCCTGTCCTTCGTACTGGACTGGATAGAATAATAAGCCGTTTAACTCTTCAACCACTGGCAATACCGATTTACGCGATACTGAAGTCCAGCAACCAAAGATAACAGCAACTTTATCCTGAGTGATGAGCTGACGTGCTTTTTCAGCAAATAGTGGCCAGTCAGATGCTGGATCAACGATAACCGGTTCAAGCTTTTTACCTAAGACACCCCCATTGGCATTGATTTCATTAATCGCCATCATTGCTGTATCTTTTAATGAAGTTTCAGAAATGGCCATCGTGCCAGATAAAGAATGCAAAATACCAACTTTAATCGTTTCCCCACTAGTTGCAGCTGCTTTCGGCTCAGAGGTAGCGGCCGTTTTATCTTCAGGCGACTTCGAACAACCTGTTAAAGTCAGTGTCCCCAACATCGCAGCAACAATTAAATTTTTAGAAAACTTTTTTTGTTCGACTTTCATTTACTTCTCTCCAACCCTAGTTAGGCTTTTTTAGAAAATTTGAGAGAAGCTATTCAAATACTGTGCCACTTTTAATTTATAATTTTAAACCACTGAATTTCATTATGATTATCTACTTCGAATAAAAATAGAGATTAAATTTTGCACCAATAAATACATGTTGCCCTAAAATAGAAAATAAAGTCTGAGGCTGAAAATCAATTAATTAGACTATAAAACCTCAAAAAAGTGCAGGCTTTTCAAACTTAAATTTCAATAATGCTTATTTATGATGCGTTTTCTAACCTTGAGTTCATTTCTAAATTTTAAAACTCCATATTGTTTCTTTTTTAAGCATAACTTTTTGGCTTATTCTAAAAATCCGTTCATATTTTTAAATTTTTTGACTACTCACTCTTCTTATTAAAGCACCTCAAACTCAATTCTGCGATTTTTTTTACGCCCTTCGGAAGTTGTGTTATCAGCAACTGGTTTATTCGAACCAAGGCCTTCAGTGCTTAAAGATTCAGCCGGAATATTCTTATGAATTAGATAAGTTTTAACCGCATCTGCACGTTGCTGACTCAAGATGATATTTTTATCAGCATCTCCAGAACTGTCTGTATGCCCTAAAATCTTGACCTTTTTTCCACGCACACGTTTCAATACAACTGCCATTTCATCTAAAATCTGCACCCCTGATGCCGCTAAAATTGCACTACCAGATTCAAATTCAATAATACGATTTTTTAATACAGCATCAATAATCTGCTGTTCTGCCTGATTCAGTGAAAACTGGGTATTTAAGCGAAAATTTACTGGTATCAAACTTTGAAATTTAACTTGAGTTGTTTGTAAATCTTCAGAGTTGGGCAATTTTCCTGTCAGCTTAATCTCTGTTCCTTTTACCGTTAAATTGCCCTGTTTCACCTTTTTAAGATCATCATTAATCACTTTCGTTACTGTATTTATCCAGTCACTCGGTGTTGTAACCTGGCGAACCTGAATCTGATCCACCACATTTTGCTGTCCATAAATGCTATAAGCTTTAGCCAAAATCTCAGTCTTTATTTTCTCATTTGGCACTACCCCTTCAATCACAATCGGTTGAGCAAAAATCATAAAGCTTGTACTTAGCCCTAAGACACTTATTAGTATTTTTATTGGGTCAATATAGTTCTTTTTTTTCATCTTATTCTTCAATAAATGTTTGTTTAAAAATTTGAATAATATTAGTCAGGCTCATCCGTTGTTGATTCAGTATTTGTTCTAACACTGCTAGTCCTGCATTTTGTTCTAGATAAGGATCAATCCAAGCCGCGTGCACCAAGGACACCCAATGCTGACTCTGCATATTTTGATTAAAAATATCGCCCAAAGCTATACTATCAGTACCTTGGAAGCCACATAATAAAACCGGTTGATCTGCATGCAACAATCCAATAAATAAATGACTAGACTGTTTCTGTATAAACAGGCTAATCAGATTGATCCAAAATGCAGCGATTTCATAGCAATAGGGCACATTATGAATAGGTAAAATCAGAATTTTATTTAACCGGTCTGTACCCTGCTGAATAATGGGTTGCAGTAATAATCCGAGTGCAATCAGTGTTTGTACCAGTTCATATACTGTACCCCCCATGAGCCTAGCCAGCGAATTCAATGTCTGCATATCATAAAAATGCTGAACATCTTCAGCACTATATACCGAACTTTGATCTGTTAATTTACTTAATTTATCCAATAAAATATCCGGACTTTGAATCGAGCGTATCACCCGATTACGCTGATAAAGCTCGATCAGCGTCGGTTTAAACCGGTAAGTTAAATACATCAAGTTTTCATGAGACTGATCCGTTTCAATAACTTGTCCTAAAACCATTGGAAAATGACGGCCTGAATAATCTTCACTGCTGATCAGGTTTGCCACCAAAAACTGACCTACCTGAAGATTGACTAGGAAAAAATCTAAAGATGGCAATTTGATATAATACTGCTTGAAATTGTTAGACTGCATCGCATATTCAAGCGCTTTACTGATCCAACGGTCTATAGATTGAATCAGCCCATGCTGGCCTTGGGATTTTAAGAAGTCACCATGAGCTGGGCATTTTCCATAATAAAAAGGCTGGGTCGATAGTTTATACATCGCCACTCACCTCAAAATTCTGCTCCCATAAATTGATCCACATCATGGTGCAGTTGCCTCTAACTGTTGCTGGCTAGTCGCCATCGTTAAAGATGACGTTAACTGACCATTGTTAGTTGCCGACTGTGCAGCAACCACTCGAACCGCCTTGTTTGACATGACCTGATCAACCAGCTGTAAATTGTGATACCCCGCACCTCCTGCAATCGAACTGGAAGTATCTCCACTGACCAGACGGAAATTAACTTTTACTGCTAGGTTCGGCTGCGCTTTGCTCTGCCAAACCATTTCAAAAATATTCTCTTTTTGCTGCCGCTGCGCTGAATCAATTAATCGATTAATCCCATATTCACCTGGCTCATCAAAAATGGTATGGGTCTTCCCTTCAAGATCGACTACGCTAATCCGTGCACCTGGAATTGTTCCGGGATTTGGCCAGATAAAATTCACCCATTGTTGAATGCCGTTTTCAAAATGCATACGCTGTCCATCAATCTCAATGCTATAGGACAATACATTCGGATTTTCCAAAGGATAGAACTGGAAATTTGACTGATTTGAAGAGATTGCTCTATTCGAACTTTGGTTTAATTCACCTGTAGCGACCCCATGTACAGGTGCAACATAATTTTGAAAATTTGACACAAAAGCAGGATTCAAACCGACACCTAAATCCTGCCAGGTTTTAGAAGTCAGCTGATAGCCACGACGAATTACTAAAGGATCCAGATATTCTTTTACAAAGCGGGCAATACTGCCATTTTCAGCAAAAATCTGGTTAATCTCGGCCGTCGTTGCTTGCAGGCTGGCTTGGCTGCTAAATGGGTATTTATGTGCAAGACTATTGTTAAATGGCTGATAAGCGTAAATCTGCCATAACTTATTGATTTCAGCCTGTGCTGGTGGAATCAGACTCGAAAAGGCCTGTGTCAGTGGTGCGACTAAAATCTTTTGCAGGATTTGCTGATCGAGTTCCTGGCTTCCTGCCGACATTTTTTCAGTGACAAATTTCTGGCTTAAATTAAAGGTAGAATTCTGCTCATGAATCGTTTGTCGTAGTATAGCCATACTTGCTGGACCAATATCACCAGAACTTTTCAGGTCATTAAACTGACTACGCATCTTGCCCAGTAACTCAAGATATTCATCTAGTAATGATTTATTTTGCAGGTCATCTCGCTGGCGGACAATTTGGTATAGCATCTGAAAATCTTGGGCAATTATGCCTTGAGACAAATGAGCATCTGCATTTTGTGCCAGATTTTTCTCATCATGTCTTAAAATTTTTCGTTTAAACCAGGCCATGAAACCTTTTTGTGGCGTCGCTAATTCCGCTTGAACCATTGGATTATCCCAACTGGTTTCTTTGGCAACACGTTGCAATAAGATTCGGATTGGAGAATGTTCTGTTTCTCCCAGAATATCCATTTGGCGGATTTGCTGGTTCATGTCTGCTGCTTTAGCATAATGAATACCATTCAGGAACTTACGCCATTCGGCAATATATTCTTTTTTATACATCTCTGTGAGCTGTTTACGGATTTGTTCCGGACTGCCACTAAAACTGAGATCATCAGATTTTGAGACATTCAGTACCCAGTCTTTACTCTCGGTCGGATTTTGTGCCGCCTTTTCAATCGCAGGTTGTACATACTCGTTCCAGGCTTGATAGCTAAAAAAACCCGGTATGGCATAACCACCTAACATCGTGGATTGAGTATCTTGTTTTAGGATCTGTTTCAATGTCAAAGTGGGGTAACGCACAGAAGCACGCATTTTTATCTCGTTATAGACGCGATCTCGTGCCGAAACGCCTGTTGTAATCGCGGTTAAAATCTGACGGCTTTGCTCGACCAACACTGCATTAGAATTTAATTGAGGAAAATGCTGGCGATTGGTTAAGGTCATGGCATAACTTAATAGCTGTTCAGCTTTCTGAATCATCTCGGCACGAGGCATCTCACCACGATGGGTGTCCAACCAGGAACGCCAGAAACGGGTGACCTGATCGCTCAGATGTCCCGCCTCGATATACTGCCGATTACTCAGCATCAAGTAAGTTTTCAAGGCATTATAAGCATCTTGCGGATTCTGCTCAGATGGTTCTGATATCACTTGTTGCACTTGAACAGTTTGCTGTACAGGTACATTGATATAATTGGCTTTCAGATGAGCTTCATTTAATTTGAGCTGTTGTAAGTATTGGGCAATATTTTGTTGTGTGGGTTGCAGTACCAGCAACTCTATCCCTTTTAAATATTCAGTTTCGAGCTGTTCTCGAATTTGATCACCTTGATAGAGTCCAAAACTGTATTTGAATGGAAGCTGCTGTTCATATTGATCCAATTGTTGTAAATGTTCTTGCAAAATCAATAAAGCATCCAGTTGGGTCGAGAGTTCATGACCAGATTGCTGTTGCAGCTGTACAACTTTATTTAAATCATTCTGGATTTCGCTCATTAGTTGCTGGTTATTACGATATGACCAGATCCATAAACTGAGTACAATCGCAACTGTCAGCAGAGTGCCTATAAACCCGATAAAACGCTGACGTTTACGCAGCGGGTTAATCTGTTGTTTAACCAGATTTTTATCTTTTAAAATCACTTCTGAAAACAGGTTTTTTAGAAAATATCCATGATCTTGAGATATCGATCGTGTAGGTAGACCAAATTCAGCATCTTCACTTCGAATCAAGTGAAAATCTTCAGCAATCTGTTCGGTTTTTGGGCTTTCAATGGTTCCTTCCTGCAGGGCACTAGTAAAGTAAAAGCCACGAAATACTGGTTTAAACTGGTAAGGATTTTCCTGAAATAGGGCTGAAATAAAGGTTCTTAATACCGGTTTTAAACTTTTAAACTCAAGCGGAAAAGTCATCACACTTGGTGAAATATATTGAGAATGACGACGAGACAAATGGGTATGACTGACATTTTTTAGACCGTCATATAAAATATTATAATGCTTCTCAAAGAGCTGAACCGCATTCTCACTGGACTGAGGATCGTAGGCTAAGGTAGCACCCCAGGTCTTATTGAACTCATGCTCGCTATAACAATCAAAAAATTCAGTAAAGCCGGCAATCAGATCCATTTTAGAAAAGATCAGATATACGGGTGTTACAACTTCTAAACGTTCAGTCAAGTCCTGAATCCGGGCACGCAATTTTTTTGCCAGTTGAATTGATTTGTCCGGGCTCTGGCTCACCAGCTCAGCAATGCTGACAATGACAATTAGCCCATTAATTGGTGCTTTAGAACGACTCTTTTTTAGAATATTGAGAAAACCCAGCCATTCGGAATGATCTTCGCTATATACTGAATAACGTCCGGCTGTATCCAGTAAAACACCGTCTGTAGAGAAAAACCAGTCACAGTTTCGTGTACCACTTAAACCAGCAGACACCGTTTTACGATGGGTTTCTTCAAACGGGAAATTTAATCCAGAATGATAAATCGCTGAACTTTTTCCTGCCGCCGGATTGCCAATGACCATATACCAAGGCAATTCATAAAGGGCTGCATTGCCTTTACGATCCCCCAATTTAGATTTTCGGAGAAGTTGGATTGACTGCTTCATTTGCTGATTAATCAGTTGCAGTTCTTCCTTATTTTTATATTTATTTTCTGCTTCAGCATTTTTGGACATGGCCTCAGCTAGCGCCTTACCCTTTTTGCCATGGCGATAGCGTTGAATCAGCTCATAAATTCCCCAGCCAACCAGAACAGCAATATAAATAGCTGCCAGACTCCAGAAGATCCGATCAGATACCGTATTCTTCATTGAAATCAGAACAACTAAGAAAGATAGGGCCATGATCACTTTAGGATGAGTGACATATTGCCAGACATAACCTAGGATCGTATAAATTAATGTATTCACTATAATCTCTAATTATTATATATTTTTAGTTATTTATGCGACTAAAGCTGTTGCTTCAAATTTTTCTAAATCTTTATTTTCACAATAAATATATGTGTTTTCTTGTTCCAGGCTATAGGTTATCGTAATAATATTGTCCCGCATCTGTGTCACTAACATCATCCCAAAAATATGTCCTAAACATTGCGTATTTCCTATAAAAGATTGGATATAAATAAAAAATTCTGGATGAACTCCAATCGGAATAAAAGTTTGCTGTAATTGATGAAGGTTTTTGGATTTTTTTGTTTCATCTAAGAGCAATACAAAGGCCTGTTCTTTTTCGATCTGACCAGCTAAATCTAACTGCTGCTCAGTTAAATAATTTTTTAACTCTTTGATCTGAGTACTTATTCTTATTTTTTGTAATACAGGAACTACCTCAAGAACGACCTGTTCAGCAGTTAAGCACCAACTGGCAGCATATTCTGAAGCAATATATTGCTCATTTTGCCAAAGTTGTTCATCCAGCCAGTCCTGATCGATTTCAGAATCCACCATAATAATCAGGTTTGCTTGTCCAGGCTGCTGAGCAATCTCTTGTAAAAGTTCAATATAAGAAGCATAAGCCTTTGGTTGGCTGAAATAATAGAATTCAATATGCAAATGATCTGCCAAGAATGAGTAATTATCTTCTAACTGCTGTAAAAGTTGAGTTTGAAAAGCCTGATCATCCCAAGTGTGAATCAGATTTTCTGCTAATAAGATATAAACATTGAGACGATTTAAACGTACTACAGTTTCTATCTCTTTATGAGAAATATCCTCTTTCTCATTGAAATTTTCATGAAGATTTTCTGGATTCCATCCGGGATGTATACGGTATTGGTAGGTAAACTCACTCTCATAAAAAAGTGCAGAACGTTTTAATTGCTGGGAAATCCCTTGCAAGCTATGTTCATGCTGTTGCAGTTGCTGCCAAATTAACTGCTGTATTCGTCGTTCACGTGTAGTCAAAATTAAAGATTGATCTTCATCATCATTTTGAGTTTTTTCCAGCCACTGATCGAGTGCTGTAATACGATAAGATAAAAGTGGCAGGCCATAATTATTGCTCAGTTGGAAATCCAGTTCAGGGCTTCTAAACTGTTGCATAAACTGTATGATTTCTTCATTTTCTCCAAAACAATGCCAAGCAGCACTAGATAAAATGTTCAAAGTGTAATGCTGGGCTGTTTGCTTAGCTAAATTCGCAGCTTGTTTTTCTTTTTGCTGTATTAAAATAGATAATTCCTGATCTTTTTGTTGCTGCAGTTTTTTGTTGCGGAAATATTGAATAGTTTTATAAATAAAATAAGGGCTTAGAATTAGTAGACAAAGTGAAATTGGTAACAAGATAAAAGACCAGATCAGATCCATTTGGGATGGATCGTAGTTGCTATCTCGCCAGTAATAGATCACTAAAGTGCCAATTAAAATAGTAAGGACCAGAAAAGCAGAAATGATAAATTTGATCATGCCATGCTCCCCTTTAAGCAATAACACGTTTCATTATTATGTTCAGCCTGTTTAGGCATGATGAAGGCCCCTTGACCCAATGTCATTGAACTGTCTTTACCAAGCTCTATAGATAAAAGATCTTGTTTATCCAGAATCAGTCGAATATCGACTTGCATAGTCGGACTGCACCAAGTGTTGATCATTTTTTGTAATTTAAGGCTGTATGTCCCTTGGGCTAAGAAATTTAGATAATCCTTTCGGCGTAAAGGACCAATCATAATTTCGATTCTTTCATCTATTTGAGTAATATTTTCACCACAAAAACTATTTATGCCGAGTGCAACTGGTTGAGCTTCACTCAAAGAACTTTTCTGCTGATCATCTAAATGGAATTGCTCTGGCATCAGCTGCTTGATTTCAAAATCAAATTGAAAAATACAGGACAGAATGGTTTTCAAAGCATATTCACTATTATTTTGTCCCTGCATTAAACCTGCAAATTCAGCAAAATAATCATCTATGTACTGTTGGTCTTGTTGCTCTTCCACATAACCATTTAAGGCATGTAAAATTTTTAAGTAGTGATTATCCTGTTCAATTTCATACCGCACAGGCAAGTTGTAGTTCAGGCAGGCATCTATATATTGCACAGTGAGTTTGTTATTAAACAGCCCTAAAAAATACAGACTTTGTTCACGCTGTTGGCGTACTGCATGTCTGACTTTATGGGTGTAGGTATAAGGTAATACCCCCTGAATCCCCGTCAGCCCCAGCATCAGATTAGTGATTTGTACCCTTTCATTGTCTAGCTGAAGTGATTCAATTTCAGATACTGGAAAATTCAGATTCAATGAACTTAAGAAATAAAAAGTATTATTCCATTTTTGTTGATTTTGCTGCTGAGGATCATGTCGTAGTAACCGCGTTGCCTGAACCAGTTCAAATGCAGTCGGTCGCTGATAGAGCTGATCAATTACAGAAGTCTCTTGCCACCAACGTTCTGCACGCATTGGTATAACTCCTGTTTTGATTCTGAGTCCAGCACAGTCATCTCCACATAACTATTCATCTGAACTTTTAAATTAAAAATATGATTTAGAATCTGGGCAAAAATATAAATACTTGTACCCCGAAAAACTTGGGTATCTAGCTGGATCTCGACTTTAACCCCTCGAACAAACAGTGGAAATGGATGATGATCAATCAGCTTTTGTCCCAAGGAAAACTCAATCGCCTGAATTGAATTAATAATGTGCTGATTTTCTTTCGTTTGTGGTAAGTTATAAAGCTCAAACAGCTCTTTCATATGACTAACTGAATCCCCTTTCATCAGAGACAAATTATTCAAAGACAGATGAGAAATGATTCGCCATTGTTCTAGCTGTTTTTGCTGAAAACGATAAGGTAAGTTCGGCCGTTTTAATAATTTACCTTTCCGTACCAGATGATTTTCATTGAGAGATAAACTGTTTTGATCCTGATGATAACTTTGATAAGGCAAATCCCTATTAGTACATAGTAAACGTACACTAATAAAATCAGAAGTCGTCGTTCCCGGTTTTAAATTCTTGGAAATAATCGAGTATTTAAAATCAATACTGTTATTTTTATTCGCTGCTGGTAAAAGCTGATAGAAAAACTGTTGGTTCTCCTGATGAGAATGACTCATGGCAAAAAATGGCAATACTTTATAAATCAGTTGATTCTTGTCACTCTTTTCTCTTAAGAGATTCATCTCAGTAATGCCGTAAACCTGAAAATATTCAGGATGATGAGCATCACTGATTAAAGGATATTCGAGTTGTTGATGATCAATTTTTTGAGGTTCAGCCTGTTTTTCAAACAAATTGACGATTGGTGTGCTAAACAGCTTGAAGTTTGCACTATTTAACTCTGCATAATTTCGGATGACCGCTTGATCATTCAGGTCTACCTTAAAATGAATCTGCAATTCGAAATCTGTAATATCTTCCATCACAGATTTTAAAAAATTTAAATTGAGATTTAAAAAATTAAATTTTTCTGGAAAACAGAAATATTCAGTCAACAGACGATAAGCTTGATGTGTATGTTGATCAATCGGAAGAATACTTTCCTCCTCAGTAAAACCCATCACTTCAAATGGACGAGCAATATCAACTTCGTGATTCTGATATTTTAAAGAAAAATGGGTGTCAGACTTAAAAATCGTATCGAGAACCTGTAAGGGAAAATTAGAAATCGCATCCAGATATAAAGACAATTTTTGTCGGGCTAATAGTTCAAGTTGCTGATTAAATATTTCAAATTTTATAATAAGTGTGGCATTACGATTCAAATGAATATAGGCAGAAGGATGCGTTTTAAAGCTCACTTCTTTCAACTGGATTGGTAATAAAGTGACATCATTCACGGTACGGTATTCACACTGGACACCACGAATACTGCGCGCCTTTAAGACTGTATTTTTCGGAATTATATAGTCTTCTTTTAAGTTCTTTGTCTTATTGCTATCTTCGAAGCTGACGAGTGAACAGGCAGGAAAAGTTTTTAGATATTGTGGAAACATCACCTCAAAAATTGAGCGTGTAAAGATTTCATAACTGTCATTCAGCTTTTTATCAATACGTGCGGAAATCAGCGAAAATGCCTGTATCAGCCGTTCAATATGTGGATCATCAATATGTTCTTGATTTAAAGATAAGCGTTGCGCAATTTTAGGATATTTAGTAGCAAACTCTCGTGATTGCTGGCTAAACTCCTGTAACTGCTTTTCATAATATGGTAGTAAATCTTCAATCACATGCAGCCTGCTTATTTCCGAGCCAAGATAACGTATTGCTGTGTTGTTGGTTTAAGTAATGCATCAAACATCACCGCCTCATATAAAGGTGAAATATTTAAGTAGGCTGAAATACTTAAATACAGGCTACCCATGTTGTTTTCATTAATGAGCATCTCTACTTTTACCTGTTTTAAACGCGGTTCATGTGCACTGATAGACTGCTCAATTGAACGGCAAATTTTGTCACGATCTGTAGGATTCGCAGTCGACAAGCCAACAAAATCAATAATTCCAAATTGCAGAATTGAATTTTTTATCCCAGGATAATGCTCTTCCGTTTGGTTCAGGCGAGTCATCCGATTATTTAAAAGATCTTCGAGATCATGGGCAATGGATTGTCTTAATTCTTGTATAGACAAACCTTGTCCATTGTATTGATCATCTACAGGTAATAAACGTTCGAATAACGTACTTCTAAATCCATAAGGATAAAGTTGATCCAGATTCATATTCTTTTCATTAGATATTTTCTAAAAGAGAAAGATAAAGGCTAGGGATATCAGCCTTTATCCAGGCTATGTAAATTAAGCTGCGTAAGAAGCAGTATTATTTGATAATGACCATTTCTTGGTAACTGCACCTTTTTGCGAACCGTTAATATCCTGCTGATTATAAGTCCACTCAACTGCAGCATATTTCAAACCAAATGTTTCAGTTGGAACGCCTTCCTGATTCACATTTGGTGTCACTTGAGAAACCAAGACATGCTTGAGTTTGATCTGCAAATACTTGATACGTTTGTCACCGTTGGCACGATAAAAATCAATTTGTACTTCATCAAAGGTATACCCTGCAGAGCAAGCCTCCCAAAGCTTTGGACTCGTTGCATCCAGATCCTTTACAAAGACCATATCAGAATGCTCAACTCGTTCTGCAGTATGGCCGCCCACACTTGAAGAGGTCGCGGATTTAGGCTGACGGATATGGTGTGCCCATGAATTTACTTCTAACCAGCTTTTATGTTCAGAATCGCGTGATTCGCCATCGACTTTATATTTGCCACGAAATTGGACGTAAATGTCTTTCATTTTAATAATTATCCTATTGTTATAAATACTTATAGTTCTTTAATCGCAGTAGTCCTATTGACTTGACTGCGGCAATTCAGTGACCAGCCTGAGTGATACAGAGAGCTCATCTAACTGAAAATGTGGTCTTAAAAAAACCACAGACTTGTAGTGACCAGGTTCAGCTGGATTTTCTACAACTTTGATCGAAGCTTCACGAAGCGGATATTGAGCTTTTGCTTCTTGTGAAGCACCGTCGTCTAGTAAAATGTACTGAGACAGCCAGTCATTAAGAAAGGCTTCAACATTTCCAGCCGAGGCAAAACTGCCCACTTTATCCCGCATCATGGCTTTTAAATAATGAGCGATACGTGAAACTGCCATAATGTATTGAATTTGACCTGATAATGCAGAATTGGCATTAGCAATATCATTGTCATATTTTTTGGCTTTTTGCACAGACTGTGCACCAAAGAACGCAGCATAGTTCGTATTTTTGCAATGGACTAAAGGAATAAAACCAAGATCACTCAGCTCTTTTTCACGCCGATCGGTAATGGCAATTTCTGTTGGACATTTAAAAATCACTTCACCATCATTGGTCTTGAAGCTATGTACTGGAAGGCCCTCAACCAGACCACCACCTTCCACACCACGAATGGCTGCACACCAGCCATGCAGATCAAAGGCATTGGTCAAACGGGTGCCAAACGCATAAGCTGCATTCATCCAGAGGTATTCATTATGATGTTCACCAGAAACTTCCTCGATATAATTGAAGCCCTCAGTCACTGTACCTTCACGTGGATGATAAGGTAAGCGTCCCAGTACTCGAGGAATAGTCAGTGCCACATAGCGAGCATCTTCGCTTTCACGGAAAGAACGCCACTGTACATACTCTGCTGTTTCAAAAATTTTAGAAACATCACGTGGACGATCAATATCAGTAAATGATTCTAGTCCAAACATTGATGGGCTTGCAGCAGAAATAAATGGCGCATGTGCTGCCGCAGCGACATGAGAAATCTGTTCCAGAAGGTACGTAAGGTGCACCACCGAATGAACCATATTCTTCTTCATAGATTTTCTTGAATAACGTACTTTGATCAAAATCGGTCGCACTTTGGAAATCTTTAATTAGTTCCCTTTTTGTAGTATTCATCATCCGGATCTTGATTAAAGAATGTGCTGGTGTTTCCTGGCAGAAATAATATAAACCACGCCAAGTAGACTCAACTTTTTGAAAAGCTTCATGATGCATAATCTTGCTAAGCTGACTTGAAATCATGGCATCAATTTCAGCAATACGCTTATCAAGTGCCAGCGTCATATTCTCAGAAACAGTAATGGTCCCTGCCATAACCTCTTTAGCAAGTTCACCAATCAAACTTTTAGCACGATCATGTTCTTTTTCAGTACGAGCAATACGGCTACGCTCGACAATTGAATCCAAAAGTGAATGTTCTTCAAGTGCAGTATCTATGGCAGTTGCAGCATTATAATTATTCATCACCAGCCTCCACACTGATCTTTTGTACTTGATCCGTGTTTTTCAGCACTTCATCCAATAAATCTTCCAGACGTTCACTATTGGAAATTTTATTACGCAGATCAGTCAAACGTCCACGTGCTTCAACCAGCTTACGTAACGGTTCCACCTGTTGCACAATTTGCTCTGGGCGAAAATCATTCATCCCATTGAATACCAGGTCAATCGCCATAGTGCCGCCGGCTTGGGTTAAAGTATTTTCAACCTGAAAATTTGCTCGCGGAGCAAGTGATTCCATCACTTCATCAATATTTTCTAAATCGACATTGATAAATTTTTTATCTTTTAATTTGGTTTTTTCCAGCTCAGAGGAAGCAGAAAAATCGCCTAAAACACCTACAACAAATGGCAGTTCTTTGGTTTCTTTACCATCACCTACTTCCACATCATAGGTTAGCTGCACACGTGGTGGTCGGATCCGCTGTAATTTTTTCTGTACGCTTTCACGTTTGGCCATTGTGTGTTTCCTTATTAATTATTCTTTAATGAACCAAATGGATTAGAACTGGCTGTATTGGTGCGAGTACTGATATTTTCAGTCTTTTTAATAGAGGCAGATTTGACTACATTTTTTGTTTTAGTGCTGGACGTAATAGATCGCTTCATACTTACAGCAGTCTGTTTCTTGATATTCTTAATATTTGAAGCAGTATATGATTTAGGCTCAACCGATGCTGGTACAGGTTTTGCAAACTGAATATTCTCAGCCAACAGTTTAGCTTGAGGATAGGTCGTTTCATTTAAGGCACGAACTTCTGTACTACGCATTTGTTGCAAAGCATTCGATGAAATAGCGACTCCTGCCATAAAACCCAAGTCTGTTAAAGTCTGGTTATGCTGTTGTTGACGATGCAATTGATCAATCAAATTGAGTGCTTTGAGATGAGAACCTAACTCCACATAACGTTTAGCAATTTGTGTATTTAGTTCATATTGTAAAGAAATATTTTTCTTCGCCGATTTATCACAAAGCTGTTGATATAAGCCAATTAATGTTGGGTCTGTTTCACCCGCAGCATAAGGATTGGCCTTAATACATGATTTTTTTAATTCAGCAGCATGTACTTGTGGAAGGTAAAGACAGGCTGTACCAAATATAAATAATGATATGAAACTTATATACTTTTTCAAAATGAGCCTCAGTTGTTTTTGTTTGTTGTTATATTTTTTAATGTCTAAATATTATTTTTATTTGACAATCGTTTGGCGGATTTAACATAAAACATTAAGGAGAAGTCAAGCTAAAAAAGATTAACGGACTTAGTGACTAAAAATTTTAAGAATTGACAAAATTCTGATGAAAGATACAGACTTTTATTTTTATTTGAGTAAAATGAGCCAAAATTGTTCGGTCAATTTTCATAAAAAGTATAAATATGGGCCGGATAAAAATAGAGAAATATTCATTTTAATAAATATAAAAAAACACAGCTATCCATTTAAAAATTATAAAGTTGTGTATGCTAACAATAATGAGAAACTCATGAATAATTTAAAAATTTTGATTTTGAAACTTTCTGAACATGCACGCCTATGTCTTGAGAAATCTGCCAATACCTGTATCCATCAAAAAAATTATGAAATTGAGATCGAGCATTTTTTTCTAGAATTACTCCAGCATCCAGAATTGAATGATTTAAAAATATTATTAGCAAAACATTGTATTGATAAAGACCATCTGATTAATCAGCTTGAACAAAGTATCCAGCAGCTTAGCAAGGGAAATTCCCGTACCCCTATTTTTGCCAAATCAATTATTCAACTCTTGGAACAGGCCTGGTTGCTGGCATCCGCAGATCAAAACCCAGTGATTCGTAGTGGCCACTTGTTAGTCGCTTTACTGATTTCTCCAGAGCTTTATCAAATGGCTCTTCGGGCATCTTCTCTTTTTGCACAATTCCCTGTGGATAGCATGAAACATCAATTTCTGGAACATTGCCAGAAAAGTATTGAACAACTTAAAGTGCCTCAACCCTCTATTCCTTCCCCTGATTTATCTAGTGTTCCAAAAAAGACACCAGCGCTTGACCAATACACGATTAATCTGACTGAAAAGGCTCGTCGTGGTGATATTGATCCGGTGATTGGGCGTGAATTTGAAATCAGGTTAATGCTGGATATTCTATTGCGCCGCCGTCAGAACAACCCTATTCTCACTGGTGAACCAGGCGTAGGAAAAACTGCTGTAGTTGAAGGTTTAGCATTGAAAATTGTAAATGGCCAAGTTCCGGATGCTCTTAAAACAGTTGAGTTGCACGTATTGGATATGGGCTTATTACAGGCAGGTGCCAGTGTCAAAGGTGAATTTGAAAATCGCCTCAAGCAGGCCATTGCAGAAGTACAATCCTCTACCCACCCTATTATTCTTTTCATTGATGAAGCACATACGCTGATTGGTGCTGGTGGCCAAGCTGGCCAGAATGATGCGGCAAATCTATTAAAACCGGCGCTAGCACGTGGTGAATTAAGAACCATTGCAGCGACTACCTGGGCTGAATATAAACATTATTTTGAAAAAGATGCTGCACTGAGCCGCCGCTTTCAGGTAATCAAAATTGAAGAACCAACTGAGCAGGTTGCCATCGATATGCTTCGTGCTATGGTTCCTGTGATGAGCCAGCATTTTCAAATCCAGATTGATGATGAAGCCATTCGTACCGCTGTGCATGCATCACATCGTTATATCAGTGGCCGTCAGTTACCGGACAAAGCAATTAGTGTATTAGATACTGCGGCTGCACGGGTGGCCTTGAGCCAAAATGCTCAACCAGCCAAATTAGATCAGTTACAGGCTCAGCTGCATAATCTCAAGCTAGAATATCACCTTCTTGATCAAGAACAGACAACTTCATCTCGAACCGATCGGTTACAAGAGTTGTCAGATATGATTCATTCCATTGAACAAGAGATTAACCAGACTCATGATCAATGGCAACAAGAGCTGCAGCTTATTCATGAGATTCATGGCTTAACTAAATCTGAAGCATCGATTGATCAATACCAGATTCATCAACTACGTCAAACATTAGCTAAGATTCAGGCGCAAAGTCCGTTGGTTTATGAACGTGTAGATGCCGACATTATTAATGAGATTATCTCGGACTGGACTGGAATTCCAGTCGGTAAAATGATGAGTGATGATATTTCGCAGATTCTTGATCTAAAAAATAAACTCTCACAGCGAGTCATGGGTCAGGATTATGCTTTAGAACAACTGGTTCAAGGCATTAAAACATCCAAGGCTGGATTGGAAGATCCAAATAAGCCTCAAGGTGTATTTTTACTCACCGGTCCAAGTGGAGTTGGAAAAACCGAAACAGCCCTTACTCTTGCTCAGGAACTCTATGGTGGTGAATCGCATCTAATCACGATTAATATGTCCGAGTATCAAGAGGCACATACAGTTTCTTCTTTGAAAGGTGCACCCCCGGGCTATGTTGGGTATGGTCAAGGTGGTGTATTAACAGAAGCCGTTCGCCGCAATCCTTATAGTGTGGTACTTCTGGATGAAATCGAAAAAGCCCACCCAGATGTACAAGAATTATTTTATCAGGTCTTCGATAAAGGTGTGCTCGAAGACAGCGAAGGTCGCCTGATTAACTTTAAAAATACCACCATATTGCTGACTTCGAATGTCGGCTCACATGTCATTATGCAAGCCTGTATAAATCAAGAAGTTGATCAATGGCCAGATGCAGATACCTTAATTGAACATCTCAAACCAAGCCTTTATAAGCAGTTTAAACCAGCATTTTTAGGACGCATGCGAATTGTTCCTTATTATCCGCTTTCAGATGAACTGTTAATCCAGATAATTCAGCATAAATTAGGGAAAATTACCAAGAGGATTCAGCAGCAGTATGTGACTCAAGTGAGCTATAGCGATGAGGTACTAGAATTATTACTCAGTCGATGTACAGAAATAGATAGTGGTGCACGAAATATTGATCACATTTTAAATGCATCCATATTGCCAGATCTGGCGACAAAATTACTGGTGGCTATGAGTGAAAACCAACTGCCAAAACTGATTCATATCGATGTTCAGAAAGATACTTTCTATTATCATCTGGATACAGAATTATCAGTGCTTAAAAAAAGGCATTCCAAGAAAAATAAGACAAATGTTGCTTAAACAGCAAAAATTAAAATAAGAATGATTAGGATTCATAATGACATTGGAATTTGAATATTTATTTGAAGAAATTTCTATAGAGCATCCTTGCGGTATAGATTGCTCATTTTCGAACGAATTTCTAAGTATTAAAAGTGCCAGAATACAGGATGATCCTTTACTGGATCAGGGAGAATGGGTTGCCGAACCCAAGCAAGCAGATTGGGCTTTAGTAGAAATAAAGTCGATAGAACTACTGACCGAAAAAACCAAAGATATCCGTTTATATACCTGGCTGCTTGAAGCTTGGAGTCATCTATATGGTTTTGAAGGTATTGCCCGAGGCCTGGAACTTTACCATCGTAGCCTGAAGCAATACTGGTTGCAACTGCATCCAAAAATTGAAGAGGATGATCTGGATCAACGCTTGGGATTATTAGAAGGTTTTATTGCTCAACTTCCGAGATTAACCAAGCGGGTTTCTCTTATTCAGCAATCCCCTTTTTATAGTCTGAAAGACTATGACAATTTTCTATATTTACAGAATCAAAAACGTAAACAACAAGTAGATGATTTAGAAGCACAAGAAGGCTCCGAGCAAAAGTTAGAGCATTTTGAGCAGTTATTGCTTAATATTCCTAAAGAAGTTCAACAGCAAAATTATCAGTATCTATTAGATATTCAACATCAATGGCAACAGTTCAAGTCTGCACTTGATGAACTTCTTGGAATAGATGGGCCAAGTTTTGCTACAGCTGATGCTCAATTAGAATCTATTTTTGCCAATATTCAGCGGATATATAAAAAAGACATAAGTTCAGCGAAATCTGCATCTCCGGCCCCAGACGATCATCAACTGGCTCAGATACTTGCTCAAAATGAAATAAACCTTTCTTCAGGTCAGGTGCTGCCAACTTTCCAGCAATCTGTTCAATTCCATAATCAAAATCATATTTTTAATCGTGAACAGGCTATACAGATTCTGAAAGAAATTGCCGATTATTTTCAGATGAATGAGCCACATAGCCCGGTAAGCTATATGCTGCAAAAGACTATTACATGGAGCCAAATGCCTTTACATGAGTGGTTGGCCAAAGTGATTAAAAATGAAAATCCTTTAGAACATCTACATGAATTATTAGGCGTCCCTGCCCAAAATGAATCAAGCTGCGAGTGGTGAAATCTCAATGTTTAAAGCAGAAAAAATACTTTGGGGTGAAGGTCTGTTTTTAAGACCTCAACATTTTCAATTACAGGATGCCTATCACGAACAGCGACTGAATCACACTATTCGCGCGACCTTCCCTTTTGCTCATGGCATTCAGTCGATTGAGTTTGATGAAGCTCAACTTGGAATGCAAATTCTGGCATTAAATAAAGTTGAAATGATCTGGCAAGATGGGGAAATTTATCAGGCACCTGCAAAGGATTTATTACCTGAACCGGTTCAGCTAGATACCCTAAATTTACAAAGTGAAATGCAAATTTATTTGGCCTTACCGATGGTACAGCCAAATAAACAGAATGTCAGTCATGCTGATCAAGCCCGACCTAGCCGTTATCATTCCCATTTAAGTTCAACTCATGACTTATTTACCGATGCAAGTACTGCGCAGATTACATTATTGCGCCGTCGTGCTGAATTAAAAATATTTGAAGTTAGCCAAGAACCTCAGCATCATATGGATGGGTATCTGTATCTTCCAGTAGGTCGAATTAAATGGCAAAGTTCGGGGAATTTTATTTTTGATCATAAATTTATTCCACCAATTTTACATATACAGGCCAATGTAAATCTTTTGGTTAATTTACAACGCACCTTGAATATCATTCAGGCAAAGATTAAGACCATCCAGAGTAATAATCGGGAAAATGAACAGAAACTGATTGAATTCCGCTCTGGGGATATTGTGTCTTTCTGGCTGGTCAATGCCTTAAATACTGCATATGCGAGCCTAAACCATATTTTGCAGTATCCGATTATTCATCCTGAACGTCTCTATAGTGAACTATTACGCCTAACTGGCTCATTGCTAACTTTTTCGACTGCTTATGATGTCGATCAACTGCCTAAATATCAGCACTATCATCTATACGAAAGCTTCAATCAGTTAGACATTATTTTAAGAAATCTACTGGATACCATTATCTCGAATCGTTATATCAGCATCTCCTTAAAAGAAACCCGACCATCCTATTGGCTTGGCAGTCTGGAAACCGACAAGATTACCCGAGATACGCGTCTATATCTGGCTGTTTCAAGCAGTGCGATGCCTGTCCAAGATTTAATTGCTTATGTGCCGATCCGTTTTAAAGTTGGCAGTACAGTTGATGTTGAACAGCGAGTCATTGCAGCCCTCCCTGCCATTCCAATTCAACATTTAGTTCAGGTACCAACAGCGATCCCGGTTCGTTCTGGAGTCAGCTATTTCGAAATTGAACCGAATAACGATTTGTATCAACGCATGTTCGATTCAGAATCGATTTGTATTTATATCCCGAATGGATTTCAGGATATCAGGATTGAACTTATTGCAGTCATGAAAGGATAAGTATCATTATGAATATAATTACAAATTCTGCACCATCACTATTTGATGATGGCCAGATCGGATCTGGACAGATTTTTACTCAAATGACTGATCAGAAATCTCATGTGACGACCAATCTGATTGATCTTCTTTATGACGGATTTTATATTGTCTTTTTGCTAAAAAATCATTATATCCCTTCGCCCCCAGCATCGTTTCGTGAAAAGATTCTGGAAATGCTAAACTATTTTGAGCATCAGGCACGTAAACAGCAATTTTCTTTTGAAGACATTCAGGATGCTAAATATGCTTATTGTGCCTTATTAGATGAAACCATTGTCACGCAGCAGGATGCCCGTTTCTTTGATCTGCAAAATTACTGGATGATGGATCCATTACAATTAAATTTATTTGGTTCTCAACTTGCAGGTTATCGTTTCTTTGAGCATCTAGAGGAAATTCGTTATAAAGATAATGAACGTTTAGCGGTACTGGAAGTCTATCACTACTGCCTGTTATTAGGTTTTCATGGAAAATATCGGCTTGAGTCTGTGCATAGTTTGAATCAGCTGATTACCCAAGTGAGTGAACAGATTGATTACCTAAAAGGTAAGAAAACGCCGTTTTCCCCTTTTGCAGCACTACCTGACAAGATCAAACATATTATTCATCGTGAATTACCATTTTTATGGATTTTGGTATTTTTGCTTTTGTTCACTCTAATGAGTTTCGCGGGTCTAAAGTATATGCTCTCGAGTGAAACTACAGAAATTTTTACTCAATATCAGAATGTGATGAGTGCACTAGCGGAACAGGCCTACATCACGATTCATTTACCTTAATGAAGCCTATAATAAATGATCCATAAAAAGTAATAAAAAAATAATGACTTAAAATCAAAATGAAGATAAAACAAAGCAGCTTATATCAAATAATGTGCCATTTCTTCCTGGAAAAAAATGCTTTAATTTATGAATATTTTAATATCAGGCTGATATTAAACTGCTCGAATGGGATGACCGCTAGATGATTTTTATCATTATTAGCAGCTTTATTCTTCTCAGCTGTATTTTGGTTTTGATGCAATTCTATGAGCTTAGGCAGCATATACAGAACTCTTTAATTGCATGGCTGCCACAAACTAAAAAACAGTTCATCACAATTAAGCAATTTATACATCAATTTAAACTGGCTGGATCTCCAGACTATCTACAATCACATTGGTATTTACAACAATGGTGGATCTTGATTGCCGGGTCTATATTGTTTATCAGCATCCTGATTTTTTCTTTGACTCGGCCTGTTTCTGCCAGTATGTCTGAGGCACGTTATTTACAAAAAGTCGACCCGCAAATATATGCACTTTTGGAAGGTCAAATTTTGACTCCACCTGAAGAAGTCGATGAGGCTCTCATTCTGGAAGCTTTACAGGGAGATCAATATGCCCATCAACCGGTAATTTCAGCGCAACGATTTAATTCTAATATTCAGGATATACATTTAAATCACTATCAAGATCTGAATCAAGCTGATCGCAAATGGCACAAGATGAATCCGCGTTTTAAGCAGCGTTTATTGATGGTATTTAAAATCATGCAGGAACAGTATGGCTATGAACTGGTATTGCTTGAAGGTTATCGGAGTCCAGAAAGACAGAACTCATTGGCGACCAATAGGAATATTACCCAAGCCAAAGGCTTTCAGAGTTATCATCAGTTTGGTTTGGCTGCAGATATTGCTTTTAAGCGTCATGGCAAAGTGGTGATTAGTGAACGTGATCCATGGGCTATGCGCGGTTATCAACTGTATGGACAAATCGCAGAGTCAGTTGGACTCACTTGGGGGGGACGATGGAAAACCATTCAAGATTATGGGCATACGGAATATCGTATGTCTGGTCTGAAGAAAACTCCTGAAATGGCTTATCAATTAATAAATGAAAGTCAGCTGTAAACTCATGCAATAACATCCCAGCCATAAAGAATGAGCAGAAGATACATCTGCTCATTTCTATTATTTATTTTTCATCAATAAAATTCTGCATATGCTGCAAAACATCCGCCGTCTTTTCACCATGTAGCCAGTGCCCTGCATTTTCAATCACTTCAATCCGTGCATGAATAAACTGCTGATTGATGGCTTCAAAATGTTCAGGTTTAGAGATATACGATGAATTTCCACCTCTTAAGAATAATGCTGGAAGTTCATTTTTTTCTATCTTCTCCCAAGCAGTAATATCTTCATAATGATCATACAGTGCTTGCACATTAAACAACCACTGCCCTTTATTGAATGATTTTAAAAGAAACTGGATGACCATTTCCTCTTGAATATATTCAAGCATAATTTTTGCTGCTTCATTCCGTGAAGCAACTTGCGCCTGCTGGACTGCAAACAAGGCTTTAAATATTTCAGAATGATGGTTTTCTTGATATTGAATTGGCGTGATATCTAATACAACCAGTTTTTCAATCTGATCAGGCGCCAGGTCTGCCAGTTTCATGACAATTTTTCCGCCCATCGAATGTCCGACTGCAATAAATTTTTTAATATTTAAACTGGCTAAAGTTTCTAAAATATCTTCAGCCATGATTTGATAATTCACTTCATTAGAATGGTCAGATAAACCATGATTTCTGACATCAATTTGAACCGTAGTTGTCTGCTCTGAAAAATGTCGGGCTAACATACCTAAATTACTTAAACTACCAAATAAACCGTGAATAAATACCATTGGTGCTAAAGTTGATGTTTCATGGGTTTGTATTTGATAATTCAGGATCATTTGAGAATTCCGTGATTTCCTATGTTAGGTGTTAATAGTGGAGTTATATTGGAAGTTAATCAATTGCCAATGACATAATTTAAAATTTTGCTTAGGCTATTTTTATGGAAATAAAATCTGCTTAGGCTAAATTGCAAGATCTGTTTATAATTGAGTGTCATATCAAATCATTAATAAAAAATATTTTAAAATTTTTAGGAAATATACGAGCTTTAGAGGTTTATTTGGGTATTAAGTTTTAGTTATGGGATATGGAATTTTGTGAGAATTAATATAAAGTAGAGATTTGCTTAGGCTATTTTAGTGTGGAATGATTTTACCGCCCTTCGTTTGAGTAAAAAGAAACACATAAATATTTAATATTTCTTAATAAATTTCAAAAGTAGCTGATATATACCCGGTAAAATTTGTATATAAATAGATTTTTATAAAGTTTATTTAATGAATAATTTAAAATGCAATGAAATCCATATGCTACGTATCAGAGTATTTATGCATTTTATAAGCAAGCTGAAAGTCGAAAAAAGGGGCTAATTTTTTGGCCCTACCCTTTTTTATCCGTCTATACCTTTATCAAGATCAACATTCCTATAAGATATGAAGATTTAATTTCATTAGCTTCTATATGCTTCATATCTGATAGTTTAAAGTAGTGTATAAAATGTATTCTAAGGCTATCTTATGAACAATTTAGTTAAAAAAAGCGTTGAATTCTTGGTGGATCAAGACGTTTTTGAGTCAGCAGAATGTGTGATCACAGAAGCCGGATTAACTCCAGCAGAATTAATTACGATAGTTTATGGTGAAATTGTTCGAACAGGTCAAATACCTATTATTCCTCAAGTAGGAACTAAGGATTTCAATATAGCTCGATTAACAGCAGCGAGTTATTCTATTCCAACTGTCAAAGTTTCCATTCCAGAACAGAAGGATGCATTTTTAAATGATGATGGTGGCTATTAAAACTCAATACAATGCTCTTGCTTTTATGGATTAATTACACTTCCCTACTTTTACAAAATATTGCGGTGGTCATACCTGAATTATTCATACTCTGTGCTTGTCGATCCAAAAAGTTTTTAGCAATCATCGCCATTGTAGGCGCCATATTGAGCTCTTGATTTTCTTCAGAAACTTTTTGAATCTCTTCATAAACCGTTAAACGCTGACAGAATGCCTGACGTTGACTTTGGGCATCTGCTTTCTGATCTGGCTCATCTAAAATATGTTTGGTTTCATTGACTATTTTTGTTTGCGCAGCAATAAACTGATCATAATCCGCTTGTGAAAGCTTTTCGGCAAAAGCCATATTGTTCAATTGCATGCAAATAAAGAAAGTACATATTAAAGATGAGGATTTGATCATTTCGAAGGTCTTCTTTTAGTTTTCTTCTTTCCAGACATCTTCATAATCATCTGCATCAATCATGAAGCGGTAGCCCTGCTCTAAAGCCAGGTAAGGTAAAACTTCAGGGGCGATATCCTGTAACTCACGCACAGTCATGGTTTCAAAAGCATCTTCATTTGAAGCCAGTTCACCACCATAAATATACCAGCTAATATTTTCGTCTGTTTCAGGCTTTCTACGGATTCCGACAATTGGATCCTGCTTCAATGTATGTACAGCCACTGCAACGACATCATCACCACTTACTTCTACATAGGCAGAACCGACCTCTTCACACAGCAATTTCTGCTCTACAATCAGTTCCTGTAATGGTGATAACTTCTGCGTGTTTTTCGACATTTGGTTTGACTCATTAAATTCTTTAAATACCGCTTTAGTTTAGCCTAGTTTTAAAAAATCTAATGCGTATTTTTATAAACAACCTGGAGATCTGTCCTTAAAAAGGATTAAAGACAGATCAAAAATTAAGCTTATTGGAAAACTTTGAAGCGTTGATCATCTTCCAGATAATCTTTAGCACGCGCTTCGCCTTCAACTGAACCAAATACCAGTTGAGCACGAAGTTTCCAGTTTTCTGCAATATCCCATTCTGCATGAACCTGCTCATCTACTATTGGATTATAGTGTTGTAAAGATGCACCCAGGCCTTCAGTATGCAATGCTGTCCAGGTAGAGAACTGAGCAATAGCAGTTGAATGTTCTGCCCAGATGGGGAAATTCTCGGCATAAGATGGAAATTGCTCTTGCAAGCCTTTTACTACATTTTGATCTTCAAAGAATAAAACTGTACCCGTACCTGCAGCAAAGGTTGCCATTTTTGCAGTCGTTTTTGCAGCACTTTCTTCATCTTTGGCATAGCTTTTTAATTTATCAGCGACAAAGCCCCAGAATTTTTCATGTTCGCCATTGAATAAAATAACGGCGCGAGATGATTGCGAGTTAAAAGATGACGGACTTTGCTTGATCGCATTTTGAATCAAATCAGTTAAATATTCAGGAGACTGTTCTACATTTTTACCAATGGCATAAATAGTACGGCGTTTTGTAATTAAATCTAAAAACTGATTGGACATTCGGTTAAATCCTTAGATATATCTTCGGGAAAACTGGAACCTTCACTTATTTTTATGAAGGAATTCTAATGAATAAGAACTCTATGATTCATTTACTCACAAGTACTGATAGCTTAAAAAAATATGACTGGAATAGCTATATTATTAAAGTAATATCTTTATATATTCTTTTGATAAAGAATAGTTTTTTAATTTATTGTTTATCAAATGATAAAATAAATGCCCTTTTCTGAGTCAATTTCTGTTTTAAAATAAATCACTATGTTCAATGATGTAGCAGAAATTTGTTTTGATGATAAATATAGAAATTTGCTTAGGCTATTTATTATAAGGGAAATGTCAATCCTAAGAAATCGCCATATAAAATCATCCTCCAATTTGGAGGATGAAATTGAATGAATCAGCTTAAATTTACTTAGAATTTGGCATTAAGCACTTGAGCAGAGACTTTATTTTTCCAAAGATCACGTAAGATTGGTAAATAGAATTTTTCACCTAGTTCTACCAGTTCAGCATCAATCAAGCCATGCACATCATGCATAAATAGGTAATCCAGATCCACACTAGAAAGCTTAAGATGTTTCTTCTGATATTCTCTGCGTTTTTGCTGTGCCTCTTTCACCAACTGATCTGCAAATGTCTTATCTTTATACTGGGTGATCGCATTTAAACGCAATTCAATAATGCCCCACCCTGTTAATAACATCTGAAACGTTTCAAAGTCCTGAGTGGTTGATTCCCACGTCATTTCATCAAGATTTTCATTTTCCGGGAGAACAGGTAAAAGAAGTTCCATTACGTTTGGAAAAATCTTTTTAAAATTCAGAATAAATTTAACAGGATGCTCACCTGGATAATCCTTGAATTGAACCTTTTTTTGAACATCTGTTAAATAAATATCAAGCATTAAATTTTCCTTAAACAACCTGCCATTTTATGGATGTTTATTCATAAGTCATAGAAACTCATGCTGAATAAACGACAAAACAGCAGTAAAAACGAACTGCATTTTAGCAGCTATATACGCTTATTCAATGTTAATTCGGTATGAGAAGTCATGAGGATAGGCTTTAGCACTAAAAAAACTTCAATAGTTATCTCTAAACATCCTTCTAATACGATTTCACCCGTAATTTTAAATTCTTTCTTTTATTTACTCATGAATCTATAAACTTAACAACTCCTGATGAGGAGAATAAAAAAGCCCACTCACAGAGCAGGCTTAATAAACAATTATAATTTGAGTTAATCTATCTCACCAGTTTTTCCGGTTCCCATACATTCGATACACTGGCTTCCACAACGTTATAGCCGGTACCGCTACAGCTGCTACACTTCTTTTTCGTATAATCTGGATATAGATCCTTATCTGGATAGGGCTCTTCCAGATCAAAATCATCATCAAAGTCAGTCATCACCCTTACCTCATTTTTCTAGTTATCAGGGAATTTCTATTAGTAATCCTTCATTGCATATCTGTCAAAACCTGAACGATAGATGGTTCATAGCATTTAATAAACAAGCTCAATTGAATGAGAATTTTCCAGCAAAAACATGTGCTTGTTATTTATTAAAATTTGTATTAATTATCCTTAGATATTAGACTTCTTGCGTTA
>NZ_DCRI01000017.1:0-28201 GCF_002324975.1 Acinetobacter sp. UBA1496
CGAACAATTAAACGTTTAGGCAGGACACTATGGAAAAAATGGTCAGGCTATCATCGGCGAAGTTTGGTTGAAACTAAGATGCATTGCATCAAATTATTAGGAGATAAACTCAGTGCAAGGAGTTTTGATAGCCAAGTGAATGAGATCCATGCACGTGTAGCAGTCCTTAACAGATTTACGGAATTAGGTCGACCACTTACCCAAGTTACGCCTTAAATTTGGCTCAATTAGGGGCGCTTTGCATTTCAAATCTTTGTGCAACAAAGCCAATTTTATTTAAAACCAAGTTAAAATATAATTACCTTCATGGGAAATTAATTAAAATTTAAAATATATTTATTGTTCTTTATTTTTTTAAAATTAGCAGTAAAAATGATTATTTAGAGGTAATTTATGGAAACAGGTATTATTCTTGGCATTCTATTCGCAATTATTGTGTTGTTAGTTATTTTTTATAAAAAGAAAAAGTAAATAACAGTTTTTTGGCAAATACAGATCCCCTACTTACATAAAACTGAAAAATTCATTAGATTAATTTCAGATACAGATTAAATTTTAACTTGTGGATATTGAAGACGGCGATCATATTCAAATGCAGAATGAGACCAGATGTCATGCATCGGGATTTTTACGTCTAGTGCAAGCGGTAATTTTTTGGGATTAAATTCCATCTGACTTAAATCATTTCCCCATGCAATCAGGTCGACATCCAGGCTAATCTGATGAGATGGCCGAACCCGCCCCGAATCCGTTTCCATTTGCTTTAATAAATCTGTCATATCTTGAACAGGAACTTCACTGTATAGGAGACAGGCCGCATTCCAGTAATCTGCCCCGATACTATCCCGACATGGAATGAGGTAAATTGGAGAAAACCAAACTTTCCCCAACTCGCTGATCCGCTGCTGGGCAGCCTGAAAATGTTGCTGTGGATGACAATTACTCGCCAGTGCTAGGGCGAATATCGTTGCGGTGGCGTTCAAGACGTATCCCTACAGAATTAGCTTGCGCGATAATGGCAGGCTTACGGATCGTAATCATAATCGATTCTACACTTTCAAAGGTAGCAAAAAGCGCGTCTAGTACCAGTTTTGCTGCATGTTCGATCAATTTTGGCTGGGCGACCTGAATCACCCGCGCTGAAATCTCACAGATTTCGGCATAATTCAAAGTATCTTCCAGTTCATCTGACTGTGCCGCTTGTTCTAATTTGGTACGAATAGTGAGATCCAGCATTAAAGGCTGAATGATTTGACGCTCCCAAGTAAAGCAGCCGACTACTGTATCGACCTTTAAGCCTTCAATAATAATTGCGTCCATTTTAAAACTCGGAATTTAATATTTACCAATAATCTCCCTAAATCCCTCTTAATAAAGAGGGACTTTCATCACTTCTAATTATTTTGTAATGAAAGCCTCCCTTTATTAAAGGGAGGTCGGGAGGGATTAAATTAATGCTTTAACAGTAAATTTGGGTCCATGGTCTGGACCATCTGCAAACGCTGATCTGCATAGATGTCTGTATACGGCGCCAGAATTCGCATAAAACGGTCAAAATACAGCATTTGCTTGAACAATAAAGCAAAGTCACGTGGGAAGCGAATGCCATGACGTTCACCGACTGCTACCATATCCATCATGATATCGTTAAGATCGGCTGGGCTTGAAGTCAGCAATTCCTGAGGATCAGCTAACATCACACCACTAAATAAACGTTCAAGATCAGCCGCAAGCACTTTGGTATCAATCTCAACTGCAGTCATACCCATTTTCAGCATGTTTTCTGCCATCAGGGTATAATTGGTATGCTGCAAGGCATCCATAAAGGCCATACACGCTGTCCAGACTTCTGGTTTAAGCTGGCCGACAATACCAAAATCAATAAAGCCCACACGACCATCTTCAAGCAGCATCAGATTACCCGCGTGTAAATCAGCATGGAAACTGTTACACATCATTAGACTGCCAAACCAGGTGTTCATTGCAGTGATGAGAACCTGTGATGGGTCTTTAGCGACCTTTTTCACAACTTCAAAATCAGTCAGTGGCACGCCATATAAACGTTGCATGGTCAGTACACGACGTGTTGAATATTGATGATAAACCTTAGGAGCAGTTGCTGCTTTATTATTGGTGATATTCAGATAATTGACGAAATCATCCAGATTTTGTGCTTCCTCGATGAAATCGACTTCACGCACCATTCGGGTTTTGATTTCTTCGACAATATCGGCCAATGAGGCAAATTTTACTTTCGGCACTGCTTTTTCCAGCAGTTTGGTCGCCCAATGCAATACATTTAAATCGGTATATAGAATTGTTTCCACACCCGGCTTTTGTACTTTAATAACTACATCTTCACCAGAAACCAGCTTAGCCGCATGTACCTGTGCAATGGAAGCAGAAGCCAGTGGTGCTTCTTCAATTGAGGCAAAGATTTCATCCAGATTGCGACCAGAAAACTCTGATGCCAATACTTCCTGAATATAGCTGAATGGCAAGGTCGGTGTTTGATCCAGACAACCCTGAAACTCTTCCACATATTCACGTGGAAACAGCGACGGCGTACTGGCAATAAACTGACCGAGCTTGATATAGGTTGAGCCTAAAGACTCAAATGTTTCACGCATGAGTTTGGCATTACTTGGCTTTTCAGTGGCATATTTAATGCCGGCCTTCGCCGCAACTACCGCGGTTTCACCCATACGGGCAACCGAACGTATTCCATCTAACCAGATATTTTTTTTCATAATGTCTTAGGAAAAATTAATTACATGCAGTGTAGCAAAAAAATTAAATTTTGCAGGCCTATCTTGCCTGACAGACCGGGCAATCTGTATCTTTTTCGAAACTTAAAATGCGCTGTTTAAAACTCAGACCATCCCAAAGTAGAAGTTTCTGTCTAAGTGGCATTTTACCTAGGCCTAAATAAAGCAAAGCATGATGAGCTTGCAAACTCGCCATCACATTTGGCGTAGTCGCCAAGACACCTGAGTCTGCGCAACGCAAACTGGTATCAGCCTGATGTTCAGGTGGAAACAGGCAGGCATAGCAAGCTGAATCCCCATCCATCATGAACAGTTGTCCTTGCAAACCAATCGCAGAAGCACTGATTAAAGGTATATTCAGTTTTACACAGCTCTGATTGACCAGATAACGTGTCTCGAACTGATCACATCCATCCAGCACCAGATCTTGATGTTCAATAATACTTTCTGCATTTTCAGTCATTAAAGCTTGATTAATATATTCAATCTGAATATTCGGATTAATCTGAGCCAGCCTTTTTGCGAGTATTTCTGCCTTATAAAAGCCTAAATCATTTGGCGTAAATGCCAGTTGTCGTTGCAGATTACTCATCTCGATGGTATCAGGATCAATCAGAGTAATTTTGCCTACACCTGCTCTAGCCAGAAGTTCTGCCAAGGCACAACCAATCCCGCCACATCCCACGATACAGACATTGGAAAATTTCAATTTTTCCTGGGCTTCAATATCCCAACCGTCTAAGAGAATCTGGCGGCTATATAAATGCAATTCAGCATCGGTGAGTTCAAACTCTGGGGATATGGCATCCATAGTCGATATAGACAACGTCGTTCCTTGTTTCGAAGATTTTTAAGAAGCATGTGCCACAAAAAGTGCATTTACCGAAATTTCAATATGTTGATAAATCTCAAGCAAATTAACTTCTCTGCGCATAAACAGCAAATCAATAAATGGCTTGGCAATACTAGCGCCAAATAGCATATCAGTTAAATGCTCCGTATCAAGCTGATAATGTCCTGATAAATATGTAATGGTCATATTATGAATGCACTTAACTTGATCTATATGCCACTTAATTTATTCACGTATTACATCTTCTGGCTAATCTCGTTCTTCTATTCCTTTATCACCCTGTAACTGTCTTCCGCTTGTTTAGCACTTCTGTAGCTGCTGCCTGCAATTCAGTAGGAAAATGTATCAGTTCAGTGAGACCCTCTGTATCCATTATCAAATATGATTAAGCTGCTTAAGGAATAGCAATTATCCTCGCTTTCAATAAATAGTATGGAGCATATAGATGAACGAACAAAATCAGCATAATAATCGTGAAAAATTATGGGAACTAATCAAAGATGTGCGTTACACCATGATCAGCCATGTAACCGAAAGTCAGGAAATTCATTCTCAGCCGATGACCATGCTCAATTCTGAGCAAATGAATGAAGATCAAAACTTGTATTTCATCATGCGTGATACCAATGATCTGGTGAAAGCTGCCACTACTGGTCGCACTCAGATTGGCCTGTCTTTCGCTAAACCTTCTGATGGTATTTATGTATCGATCAGCGCAAATGCACAGATCAGTACTGACCGTATTTTGATTGAAAAATTATGGAATCCATGGGCAGAAAACTGGTTTGAAGGTAAAGATGATCCTAGCGTACGTGTACTGATTGCTGAAGCTGAAAGTGCAGAATACTGGAATGTTACCGATAATAAAGTAACTCAGCTATTTAAGGCACTAAAAGGTGGCGTAACTGGCGAAGCTGGGGAACCGGATGCTGAGCACAAAAAAGTTGATCTATAAGTAAATAAGAATTCCACTTTCAATTTAGCCTCTTAATAAGAGGCTAAATTTTTGATTTATTTTATTTAAAAGATGAATAGTATTACATTGTAATGACAATTATTCTCTCTGATAAATTCGAACATAAATAAATTAATCGTATAAAAAAGCCACAATTGCGACCTTTTCACTATATTTAAATGAATATATTAACTGACCTGTTTAATACCCTGAATCTTGACAATTTCCTGCTGTTTAAGCAGATTACGCTGAATTTTACCGCTAGAGGTTTTAGGCAAATCACTTACAAACTCGATCTCTTTCGGATAGGCATGTTTAGATAAACGGGAACGCACATAGTTTTGCAATTTCAGCATCAGTTCTTCACTAGCGGCATATTGTGCTTTAAGCACTACAAAGGCTTTCACAATTTCGGTACGTTCCGGATCTGGCTTTCCAACCACAGCGGACTCCAGCACCTCTTCACACTCCAGCAAGGTACTCTCTACATCAAAAGGTCCAACTCGATAACCCGAAGTCGTAATGACATCATCCGCACGACCAATGAAATCTATTCCACCATGTTCATTCAGTTTTACGGTATCACCCGTTAAATAGTACTGCCCCACAAAGGCTTTACGATTATTGCCGCCATAGCCTTCGAACCACATCAAAGGTGAGGCTGAGCAGTCCATAGCCAAGGTCCCAATGCCGCCTTTTTCGACTTCCTCATGCTCTTTATTTAAAACTGCAAAACGATGTCCTGGAATGGCAAAACCAGCGGAACCGATTTTCTTGTGATGCTCCAGCGCATGATGATTGGCAATCACCATTCCCAGTTCCGTCTGTCCATACTGGTCGTAGATATTGACGTCCATTTCATGATTAAACCATTGAATGACTTCAGGCGTTAATGGCTCACCTGCACTACTGACCACACGTAAACACGAGCTAATCTCAGCATCAAATTTTTCCTTAAAGCCATAGAACATCCGGAATGCGGTTGGAGAACCGGTCAGGTTATTTACTTGATATTTTTTAATGACTTCAACAGCATTGTCTACGCTAAAGGCACGTTCATCCATAATGATGCTATGCCCCAAACTTAATGGACCTGCAATCCCATAATACAGACCATAAGCCCAACCCGGATCTGCCAGATTCCAGAAAGTATCTTCGTCACGTAAATCTACGGCGTGCAGCATATAGCCTTTAAATGCCAGTAAAGCTTTAAGCGGAACAGGCACTGATTTTGCCAGTCCCGTTGTACCTGAAGTAAACATCATCAGGAAAATGTCACTAAAACAACCTTGAACCGGCTCAAATTCAGTTGGGCATTTCTTGAGCTCTGTCCAGAAATCAGCATCCTGATTGGTACTTTCAGGCGTTTGATGTACGGTTAAAATATGTGGAATATCGAGATCATCTAGTTTTGCACGCTGTTCCTGATTGGTAATAATCAGTCGGGTATGTGCGGTATTAATACGATGCTCGATTGCCTTGCTTTCAAAAGCGGTAAATAAAGGCTGATAAATCGCACCAATACGCCAGGTAGCAAGAATGGTAATTAATAATTCTGGAGTTCGTGGGAGCAAACCAGCAATACAGTCACCTGCTTCTAAACCCAGTGAGGTCATATAATGAGCCAGTTGTCCTGAAGCCTTAGCCAATTGTTCAAAAGTCCAATATTGGGTCTTGCCATTTTTACCTTCCCAGATTAACGCGATCCGGTTTTGTCCTAGAAAACGTCCACAGCATTCTGTATAGGCGTTGAGTGCATCTGGCACTCCTGCCAGATGTTGTTGAACCATAGTGTCAAAATTAAATTCACGATACGCTTGTTCTAGTGTCTTCATCACGACAACCTCTATTCCGTTTATAAACAGACTTTATGTCTGTGTCCGTTGTATTTGTTGTTCTGTCTACCGCCTGCGAATTCCATTGCAATGCCGGTTTTATATAACATGCCCTATTGCTAGGACATGTTAGGTGTCACTCTGCTGAGTCACTTTTCGCTTAATCAATAATTGACCATGTTTTATAGACCATCACAATTCCCATATCCCTCAAATGAGCTGCAAGATTTGAACAGTCGGCTATTTCATGACTTTTAAACTTTGCTCACTTCCCGGGCAATGACCAGACGCTGAATATCAGATGCACCTTCATAAATCTGGCTCACTCTGACATCACGGTAAATACGTTCGACCGGGAAATCTGAGACATAACCATAACCGCCATGAATCTGAATCGCATCCGAGCAGACTCGCTCTGCAATCGTCGAAGCAAACAGTTTAGCCATGGACGCTTCTTTTAAGCATGGTAATCCTGCATCTTTAAGCGTTGCTGCATGTAAGACCAGTTGTCTTGCAGCCTCAATCTGGGTGGCCATATCTGCGAGACGGAACGCCACTGCCTGATGCTGTACCAGTTCGACGCCAAAGGATTTACGTTCATTGGCATATTCCACGGCAGCATCCAGTGCAGCTCGTGCCATACCTACAGATTGTGCTGCAATCCCGATCCGGCCAGATTCCAGATTAGACAAGGCAATCTTGTAGCCTTCACCTTCTTGACCTAACAGGTTCTCAGCCGGAATCCGGCATTGATCAAAAATAATGGTCGCGGTATCGGAACAATGCTGCCCCATTTTTTCTTCCAGATTCGAGACGATATATCCTGGACTATCGGTAGCTACCAAGAAACATGAGATTCCTTTTTTGCCTGCAGATTTATCTGTCACTGCAAATACCAGTGCAATCTGGGCATGCTTACCGGTGGTGATAAACTGCTTGGTGCCATTTAATACCCATTCATCACCATCACGTTCTGCCTTACATTCCAGTGCGCTGGCATCAGAACCGGCTTGAGGCTCCGTCAGGCAGAAACACCCCAACCATTCACCGGTCGCCAGTTTAGTCAGATATTTCTGCTTTTGTTCCTCGGTACCATAACGCTGGGTAATCCCACAAGGTAATGAATTCTGCACACTGACAATGGTCGAGATGGCTCCATCTCCAGCCGCGATTTCCTCAAGGGCCAGTACCAACGACACATAGTCCAGACCTGCTCCACCCCATTGTTCAGACACGGTCATGCCAAGTGCACCGAGTTCACCGAGTTCTTTCAATTCCTGTGCTGGAAATTGTGCCGTTTTATCCCTTAAACCAGCGGTGGGTTTCAGTTTTTGCTGCGAATAGTTTCGCATCATTCCCTGAATCATTTTCTGTTCGTCATTTAAAAGCACTGCGTATATCCCTTACTTATCTTTTAATTTTCCATATAGAGTGAATAAACATATCCACTCTGACTTTTGCATTTTGCTTCGTTGGCTCCAACTTATTTTGGAGCCATACGGATGGCACCATCCAGACGAATCACTTCACCATTTAAATAGCTATTTTCGAAGATATGACCCACTAACTGGGCAAATTCCTGAGGTTTGGCGAGACGCGGCGGAAATGGAACCATCTGTCCCAGAGCATCCTGTACATTTTGCGGCATGCCTTTCAGCATTGGGGTTTCCATAATGCCGGGGGCAATGGTCATGACACGAATCGCTTCACGCGCCAGCTCACGTGCTAGTGGCAGCGTCATCGCAACGACCGCACCTTTAGACGCAGAATAAGCTGTCTGACCAATCTGACCATCAAAGGCTGCAACTGAAGCCGTATTCACAATCATGCCACGCTCTTCTTCATCGGTTTGCAGCTCATACTTCGCGATTAAAGCCGCCGCAAAACGCAGCATATTGAATGTGCCACTTACATTGATATTCAACACTTTCTGGAACATTGCTAGTTCATGAATTCCATTACGGCCCAGTACCTTGGCAGAAGGTGCAATACCAGCACAGTTCACCAAGCCATTGAGTTGGCCATACTTGTTTTCAACATGATTAAAGAAAGCTTCAACCGCCTGCTCATCCGTTACATCCAGTTGAACAAATTCAGCCTGCTCACCCAGTTGCTGTTGTAAAGCATTGCCCTGTTCCTGGTTCATATCGACCAGAATCACTTTTGCACCCTGTTCTACCAGATGAGTCGCTGTGGCTGCACCCAGACCTGATGCACCACCAGTTACCACAATCACTTTTCCCTGAATTTTCATGTTAATGTCCTGTTCCTATTTTTATGACAAGCTACGACTTAATAGGCAGAGTAAACAGAGATTTTATTCTGTACAATTTCCAAATGTTGCATCTTCACTGATGGATTTGGACAATAAAGAAGGGATATCTGACTGGCTATGCACTTACCAGCCTTGGAATATAGTAAGGGAACCATTTCAATTGATCTGGTTCATGAAGCACTGCTGAATGCCAAAGCACAGCATTATGATATTGCCGCGATTCTAACTAAGGCTGCCATTCCCTTAGAGATTCTGTACTCTGCTAAAGCACGGGTGTCAGTAGCGCAATATGCCGCGCTATGGACTGCACTTGCCGATAATATGAATGACGAATTTTTTGGCATGGACAGCCATCCAATGCGCCGTGGCAGTTTCAAATTACTATCTAAAATGCTGTTACAGGCAGTTACGCTGGAAAAAGCTCTGCAGCAAATCCTGCAATTTTTTAATCTGATTCTGGATGATCTGCACAGCACACTGATGGTCGAGGAAAACTTTGCCTATATCGTGATCTATGACCAGAAACAGACCAAGCGCATGTTTAGTTATGCAACCTATCTAATGCTGATTCATACCCTGCTATGCTGGTTAAGCGGACAGCGGATTTTACTCAATCAGATTCAACTGAAATGTGCCGCGCCACTCGATGATTTTGATTATAAAGTCCGTTTTTGTGAACAGATTGAATATAAGGCCAGTGAAAACTATATCCAGTTTAATGCAGCCTATTTGCAGCTCCCGGTAAAACAGGATCAGACCTCCTGGTATCAGTTTATTCAGCAGACTCCGCATAACCTGCTAGTTCGCTTTAAAAATCCTTATGCGCTAAGTACACAGATCCGCAAACAGCTTTTAAAAGTACCTCCGGTTGAATGGCTGGAACTAAATGAGCTTGCTTTGAAAATGAATATGTCTGAAGCCACCATGCAACGGCGTCTTAAAAATGAAGGTGTAACTTATCAACAGCTTAAAAATGAAATTCGTCGTGATACAGCTATTGAACTGTTAACCCGTACGGATCAAAGTTTGCAAGACATCAGTGATCAGCTTAACTTCCAGGAAGTCAGTGCTTTTCATCGCGCCTTTAAAAAATGGACAGGGGTTAGTCCAGGTGCCTATAGACAAAATATTACTAGATAATTTATATTCAATAAGACTTAAAAACGATTAAAATTCAGCGTATAAATTTAAATCCATATTTTTTCAACAGTTATATTTTTCAAGGCTTACAGCCCAAAAATAGAGGACTGAACGGTCATCCACAATGCTTTGCATTTCCTATTAATATAGTTTATTTTTCAATCAATCTTTAGTGTTTCACTTTTGGCTGTACTCCCTTTCCCCCTTTCCTTGTTGAAGGTATTTCCATGTTAAAGATGACTGATGTTCTTGGACAAAATCTTGTTCAAAAATTCGCCCAGGCTTTAGTTTCTTCGACCGATCTTAATGCAGAGCAATTGAATCAAGGCATCTTGAATGCGTCTGATTCTGCCCTCAAAGATGCTATTGTGCACTTCTTTAACCAGATTGTTGCCACTGAAGCTGCGAAATCGCTTGAAATTCCGGCTGAGCGCATCGTTGCATTACAACAAGGTATTGCACTGAAAGATGAACAATATCTTGCTGATACCGCCAAAGTCGTGGCTCTTTGCCTGGCAATGGAAACTGGTAGCCTAGATCAAGTCGAAGTTTATGACTGTCTGCAAGACTACCCAATGTAAGCTATCCAGATTTATAAAATAGTGACTCAAAAAGCGATGCGGATGCATCGCTTTTTTATGGCACTCGTTATTTATAAAATCTCATACTGCAAGGACGAATAATTAAAAAAAACAGCTTATCAATTTATGCCATATTATTTTTAAAATTTTATCTAAGCAAAACCCTTCTATTTTTTATTAAAAAAATTTAATTAAAAACAAATACCTAAATTTAAAGCCATTAATTATTTTATTTTTTAATTTGATTATCTTTTTTTCTTTTTTGTGTACTTATCTATTTACCGCTATGAATGTCAAAAATTTAATTCAAAATTGAGATTTTCATGAAAAAAACATTAAAAACTTCGAGTCTGACCTTACTCGGTCTTTCTATTTCTCTTTTTACTGGCTTGGCTAACGCAGCGATTCCATCTGAATTAAAATTGGACTATGCCTATTATGCACCAACCAGTCTGGTGGTCAAAGAACAGAAACTGCTAGAAAAAGCTTTACCAAAAACCAAGATTAAATGGGTATTTAGCCAAGGCAGTAACCGCTCACTCGAATATCTAAATAGTGGTAGCACAGATTTTGCTTCTACTGCAGGTTTAGCGGCAGTGCTTAGCCGCGCCAATGGTAGCCCGATTAAAACAGTTTATATCCAGAGCCAGCCTGAATGGACAGCACTGGTCGTCAATAAAGATTCGAATATCAAATCACTGAAAGATCTGAAAGGTAAAAAGATTGCTGCCACTAAAGGTACAGATCCTTTCTTATTTACCCTACAAGCCTTAGATACGATTGGTTTGGGCAAGCGCGATGTAGAGCTCGTTCATTTACAGCATCCGGATGGTAAGACTGCGTTGGAGCGTAAACAGGTCGATGCTTGGGCAGGCCTTGATCCTTTAATGGCATCTGCGCAGGCGCAGTCAGGTGCCAAATTGCTGTATCGCAATGTCAGTTTTAATTCTTATAGCGTACTCAGCGTAAAAGACCAGTTTGCCAAATCCAGTCCGGAAGCGATTGAAGCGGTAATTAAAGCTTATGAACAGGCACGTAAATGGGCGAAAGCCAATCCCGACAAACTGGCTGAACTATTGGCACGTGAAGCCAAGCTTCCGATTGAAGTTGCTAAGCTTCAACTCAGCCGTACCAATCTAGATCAGAATATTCCAACCACCAAACATACGGGTGCATTACAAAAAGCCGGTCGTATCCTGACGGAAGAAGAACTGGTTCGTAAAGGAACCAATGTCAATCAGGTCGTGACTCAATTATTTGATGCCCGCTATGCAAAAAAGGTTGTAACTAAGTAATGGCTATACCGAAAAGCATCTCGGACCAGTTTAGCGTGGAAGAACAGCCAAAATCCACTGTGCTACCACGCAGCATTTCGCTGATCAAAGCCCTAACCCTGCCTGTTATTTTTATTGTATTGGTAGAAATACTGGTCCGTAATGGCGTGATCGAACCTTATTTATTGCCTGCACCGAGTAGTCTGTTTCAGTCCTTTACTGAACTGGCTGAGGGCGATTTATGGCAACACATTTGGACCAGTAGCTGGCGAGTTTTTCTTGGCTTTGGGATTGGTAGTGGATTGGGACTGATCTTTGCGATCCTGGTTGGGCTAAATAGACATGCAGAAGATTTTCTGGAACCAACGTTTTCTGCGATTAAATCTATTCCAAGTCTAGCCTGGATTCCTTTACTCCTGCTTTGGTTAGGGATTGATGAATCTTCAAAAATCACCTTGATCGCAATTGGTGGCTTCTTCCCGACCTATACCAATACTGTGGCTGCAATTCAGGGTGTGGATCGTAAACTGATTGAAGTCGCAAAAGTCTATCGCCTGAAATACTGGCAACAGGTTCAGCAGATTGTATTGCCTGCTGCCTCACCAGGAATATTGACTGGCTTAAGGAATAGTCTGAGTTTGTCGTGGATGTTTATGATTGCGGCTGAATTGATTGCTGCCACTCAAGGGATTGGCTATCTGCTCAGTGATGGTCGTGAAACTTCACGTCCGGATATTGTGATTATTGCGATTATCCTGTTAGCAGTCCTAGGCAAAATCACCGATAGCATTATGAAGTTGTTTGAAAATCGCTTACTGCGTTGGCGGGATGTGATTAAAAAGTCATAATTTATTTAATAAAAGCATTAGAAAAGCGACCTATCTAGGCCGCTTTTTTATTAAATCAAGCTTTAAAAATTAATGCGGCCACTGACCTAAAGTTACCCGATCATTGCCGCCATAGTCTTTCACTGTACGGACCTGTTTATAACCAGCTTGAGTAAACAGATGACGAACCGCATCGCCCTGATCATAGCCGTGCTCAAGCACAACCCAGCCATTCACGGTCAGATGTTTTTTGGCTTGCTGAATAATCATCTCAATATCAGCCAGACCATTTTTGTCTGAAACCAGCGCACGTTCCGGCTCAGTTGCCAGATCTGGCATATGCTCATCGTCTGCATCAATATACGGTGGATTAGATACAATCGCATCAAAGAACTGCCGACCAAATGGTTTAAGCCATGAACCAAGGATAAATTGCACCTGATCCAAATCATGCTGTTCTGCATTATATTTGGCAACTTCCAGTGTGGGTTCATAAATATCCGAAGCTGTTACAGACCAGTTCGGGCGCTCAGACGCCAGTGACAAGGCAATGGCACCTGTACCAGTCCCCAAGTCAACAATTCGCGCATCTTCCGGCAAGTCTAATTTCAGGACTGTTTCGACCAGCACTTCGGTATCCGGGCGTGGTACTAGCGTATCTTTAGTGACTTTAAGATCCAGTGTCCAGAACGGTTGTGAGCCTGTGACATAAGCCAATGGCTCACCGGCAGCAATCCTCGCCAGACTTTCGACATAGGCCTGTTCCTGTTCAGGCGTTAACTGCTGGTCTTTTTTCACTACCAGATCAAAAGAATCAATCTTGGTAATGTGTTCCAACAACCAGGCATTTTCCTGACGTTCATAACTTTCAGGTTCACCACGTAAAGCCAGTGCTTCTTGAATGTTCATTAGCCACCATTCTGCTGTGCAAGCATGGCCAGCTGATCAGCCTGATATTCACGATGCAGACTGTCTAATAGCTCAGTCAGATCACCTTCCATCACAGCATCCAGCTTATATAAAGTCAGGTTAATACGGTGATCAGTCATACGGCCTTGTGGATAGTTATAGGTACGAATACGTTCTGAACGGTCACCCGAACCGACTAGGTCACGGCGCATTTCAGAAGTCGCTGCATCTGCTGCTGCACGTTTGGCATTTTCCAGACGTGAAACCAACAAGGCCATCGCTTTGGCTTTGTTTTTATGCTGTGAACGTTCATCCTGACATTCCACCACCGTACCGGTTGGAATGTGCGTAATACGCACCGCAGAGTCAGTTTTGTTAATGTGCTGACCACCGGCACCTGATGCGCGGTAAGTGTCGATACGCAAGTCAGCCGGATTAATGTCGACTGATGTATCTACATCCACTTCTGGAAGAATCGCTACCGTACACGCTGAGGTATGTACACGACCTTGCGATTCTGTCGCAGGTACACGTTGTACACGATGCGCCCCACTTTCAAATTTCAGGCGACCATAAACGCCTTCACCATTCACCAGGCAGATGACTTCTTTATAGCCACCGTGCTCACCTTCATTTTCAGACAGGATTTCAATACGCCAGCCTTGAGATTCCGCATACTTGCTATACATACGGAATAAATCACCTGAGAAGATTGCCGCTTCATCACCACCAGTTCCGGCACGGATTTCCAAATAAGCAGAGTTGGCATCATTCGGATCTTTTGGAATCATCAGGATATTTAGTTCAGCTTCAAGCTGTTCGATCAGAGCTTTATTTTCCTTGATCTCTTCCTGCGCCATTTCCTTAAAGTCAGGATCAGACAGCATGGCTTGCGCAGTTTCAATATCTTCTTCAGCCTGTTTGTACTTGGTCCAAACGCTGGTAATCTCGGTTAAATCATTATGCTCACGTGATAACTGGCGAAAACGCTTGTTGTCCGAAATCACTTCCACATCTGCCAATAACGCAGTCAATTCTTCATGACGGTCAGAGAGTTGGTCTAATCGTAAACGTAACGATTCTTTCATTTTCTAAAAAATCTCAAACATAAGGCTGTGACTAAACAGTGATTTAGCACAGCGAAATCAAAAAATTGCGCCTAGTTTAACGATTCTCTGGGTCAATGAACATCATTATTCAGTAAGTCAGTGCTTAGATGCAGCGATGTCACCGCTGTTTATTAACAAATATAAATAAAATCTTCAGTTTTGGATTTTTTCTGCTCAATTCGATCCTTATTTATTTCTCATTTTACAAATTGGCAAATAAACACATTAAATATGGAGGTAGATCTTCACATTCTTTTGGGCATAATTTGTTACATTTTCTGCGTCGAAACACACTAACATATGAAAGTCCTATCAGGGACACGGAGTTACAACATGAAACTCAATGCAATTTTACTGAGTGCTGCAATGGCTGCAGGCTCAATGATGACAGTGAGTGCGCATGCAGACAGTACTGCACGTGTGGCAGCAGCAAGTGCTTTAGGTAGCGTTGCTGGTACTGCACTGGGCAAAAACATGGGGGGCAACACTGGCGCAACAATTGGTGCTGCGTTAGGTGGTGCAGGTGGTGCTGCTGTGGCAAGTAACAAGAAAAACCGTACCTCATCTGCAATTGGTGGTGCTGTAGGTGGTGGTGCTGGTTATACCGTAGGTAAAAACATGGGTGGTTCTAATGGCGGCTATATCGGTTCAGCACTTGGTGCTGCGGGTGGTGCAGCATTAGGTAATAAAATTTCTAAAGATAAAGCAGCCGATCGTGCCAAAGCGAATCGTGCTAAACACTGGAAAAAACGTCACCGTTAATTTCCTGCCCTCAGGCTCTTTAAATTCGACGCTACATTTAACATTAAAAGCACCTGTTTGGGTGCTTTTTTTATTGTACATTCAACACATCCAAATTCATGTAATACATAAACTTATTCGAATAAGATCATGAATAAATTAAGGAGATAAAAATCACAATTCGCCAACACTGCCTCCATGCTATTTGACGGTTGCTAGATTAAATTTATCTCATCAACAAATACAGCTAGATATATAAAAGGTGTACTCATGAATTACAAATCTCTAATGATCGCTGTCGTAGCAACCTCAGCCATGGGTATGACAGCCGCCAATGCCGGAAATACAACGAATACGGCTTTAGCTTCTGCTTTGGGTGGTGTCGTTGGTGCCGCAGTGGGCAATAAAATGGGTGGTACAACTGGCGCAACAATCGGTTCTGCGATTGGCGGTGGTGCTGGTGCCGCAGTAGCAGCGAATAAACGTGACCGTAATGGCGCGATTATCGGTGGTGCTTTAGGTGGTGGTGCCGGTTATGCCGTAGGTAAAAATATGGCGGGTTCTAATGGCGGCTTAATTGGTGCTGCATTAGGTTCTGCAGGTGGTTCTGCCCTTGGTAAAAAAGTCAGCGAAGACCGTCGTTATGATGACCGTTATGACCGTCGCTATAGTTCAAAAAACTATCGTACTAGCAATTACCGTTATAACCACCGTCGCTAAGATTTCCTCTAATTACTTTTCCTCCTTGAATAAGCATCTTCGGATGCTTATTTTTTTGCCTGTTATTTCGATTTACATATATATCGATTTTTTTCGATATACAAATACAATGCAAAGTCGTATGCTCTTAGTCATGTTTATTCAAGAGTAATATTATGCGTACGCTTACCGATACCCAGTTCTCTATTCTCGAACTGGTTCCAGTTCGTGACGATAAGACCATTCAATTCTCCCTGCAACATGCGCTGGAACTGGCTCAGACTGCAGAACGTCTAGGTTATAGCCGGATGTGGCTGGCCGAGCATCATAATATGGATGGTATTGCCAGCTCAGCGACCGCCGTTCTGTTAGGCTATTTACTGGCAAATACCAATAGCATTAAACTTGGCTCTGGTGGCATTATGCTGCCAAACCATGCGCCCCTTGTAGTAGCAGAGCAATTCGGTACATTAGCGACTTTATATCCAGATCGTATTGAACTGGGGTTGGGCCGTGCTCCGGGTACCGATCAAGTGACCATGCGTGCTTTACGTCGTGGCCGGCAGGAAACTGAAGATCAGTTCCCGCAGGATGTTTTAGAAATTCTGCAATACTTTAAAGATCCGATTCCAGGCCAACGCATTGTGGCAACTCCAGGCCAAAGCACACACGTACCTGTGTGGTTATTAGGTTCGAGCCTGTTTAGCGCACAACTGGCAGCAAAACTTGGTCTACCTTATTCTTTTGCCTCTCACTTTGCTCCGCGTATGCTTGGTCAAGCGATTCAATTGTATCGGGACAATTTCGAACCGTCTGAATATCTGGATCGTCCTTATGTTTCTATGGGCGTACCAACTTGTGTAGCAGATACAGATGAAGAAGCTGAATATCTGGCAACAAGTGCTTACCAGCGTGTCCTTGCCCTGATTCGCGGTCAAAGCCTGAAATTGAAAGCACCGATCGATTCTATGAAAGGACTCTGGTCACCACCTGAAAAAATGTCTGTCGATAATTTCTTTGCCATGGCACAGGTGGGTTCTAAAGAAACTGTTAAAGCCGGTCTGGAAGCACTCCTAGCAAAATATGATGTAGATGAGTTTATCTTCACCTGTGATATCTATGACACAGAGAAACGTCTGCATAATTTTGAATTGCTGATGCAGATCAAAAACGGGCAATAATGCTGTCTTGCTTTGCCTAATTTATTCTTATCTATATACCTATTCTTCGGAATGGGTATATTTTTTTAAATTGTGTTTAAAGATTTTAACTTTCTAACTGGATAAATTCATATCTAAGATGGAGCTCCTGTTCTTTAATACATCTATCTCTTATTAAAAATACAATAGAAAAAAGAATGACTGTCTAAGTTAAATTTTGAACTTTACCGTTCTAGGGCTTTTGTTAATATCTATAACAAAGCAAATAAGACCAATTATTAAATAATTTCAAGGAAAAACAATGTCCACCAAGCAGGATGCACACGCGGGTATATTTGAGAATCGTCTCGAAAATTTTCAGCATTTTACTGGCATTAAAGTGCCCTCTTCCCAGCTCGCTGAACTTGACTGTACTGGAAAAGATATTGCGATTATTGGTACGGATCAATTTACCGTAAGCCAGCTCAACAAGATTAGCCAGCAAGCTCACTCAGTAAAAGTTTTTCAGATTAATCCGCAATTTGTATTGCCAGGTACTGAACGTGGTTTGCAGCGGTTATTAAATCACCCCTTAATCATTAAAAATCGACGCCTGTTTAATAACCGGATTAAAAGCATTTTGTCATTACGTTATCTGGAAAATCAGGTACAGAATTTATGGCTCAGACGCCAGCTTATGCCAAATCTTGCGGCCACATCCAAAGTTTATCTTAAATCAGACCACTATTATGCTGCTCTGCAACGTGAAAATTGCCAGCTGATTACCTGGCCTATTGCAAAAATTTCCGAAAATAGTATTCATTGTATTAATGGAGATGAACATCAGGTTGAGCTAATTGTGCATACTTTTTAATCAGCAAGTTAATCTGTTTTTAGCTCATGAGATTAGAAATTCGGAGTGTATTTGGGAAAATTTAGTTCTATAAGATTGAATTTCTGAGTTCATTGAAGAGCAAATAAGCTTAAAAACCAACCATTACATTTTTGATTAAAATATTGAATATTTCAACAATTTATAATATTCATATTTTATTTCTATGAAAGTAGTATTTTTTATTAATTTTTATCTATAAATCAGAGCCAAACTGAAGTCTGGCTCTGAATTCTTTTTAGCCAATTCGACGTTTTAGTCCTGTCATTTGTAAGACACGAGTTGAAATTTCTTCAATCGACATTTCTGAGACATTCAGGTACTTGATCCCTTCCGAAATATAGATACCTTCAATTGCACGCAGTTCCATCTGGCACTGGCTAAAGCTGGCATAACGGCTATTGGCCTTACGTTCCGTACGGATTGCAACCAGACGCTCTGCATCAATCATCAGACCAAAAAGCTTGTTTTTATGCGGTCTTAGCACTGCTGGCAGGCGGTTATCGTCCAGATCTTCTTCAGTTAGCGGATAGTTCGCTACACGAATTCCAAATTGCAAAGATAAATAAATTGAGGTCGGAGTTTTACCGGAACGCGATACGCCAATCAGGATCAGATCAGCCTTATCATAGTGACGCGTACGCGCACCATCATCATTGTCGAGCGCAAAATGTACGGCATCAATACGCGCCTTATAGGACGCGGAATCGGTCACCGCATGGGTCTGACCGACTAAAGTCGTAGGTTCAGTACCAAGCTCTTCTGATAATTTACTTATAAGTCCTTCAAAAACATCAAGATTTACTGCATTTGCAGTATTAATAATGTCTCGTACATAGGGATCCACCAACGTATCGAAAACCAAAGGTTTTTGACCATCTTTTTGGGCACGTTCATTGATTTCTGTGACCACATTCATGGCCGCCTCTTCAGAGCTAATATAAGGGATAATATGAATGTCAAAATCCACATGCGGAAACTGCGCTAACAGCGAGTGGCCAAGGGTTTCAGCAGTAATGGCAGTACCATCGGAAATAAAAAACACACTCCGCTGAATTTGTTTACCTTCTGACATTAAAATTCTCCTCAAACATTTGTCTTAGTACTATATAATCTTTATAGTAAACCGATCTTACATGACTGTCGCTTAGTAAAATCAAAAACCTAGAAGATTTGCTATACTCTCATGCCAAGATAGTGATTAATACTGCAAAAGTGGAGTAACAACTTTGGAAGCGCGCGTAATTGGTCTAGAAAAATTAGGGAAGCACGATGTTGAGCTTGTAGGTGGGAAAAACTCATCTCTGGGCGAAATGATCAGCCACTTATCTAATGCTGGTGTATCAGTACCAGGTGGCTTCGCAACAACAGCTGCTGCTTATCGTGAATTTCTCGAGCAAAGTGGCCTAAACGCTAAAATCAATGCAGAGCTTGCTGCACTTAACGTTGATGACGTCAATGCGCTTGCTGAAACTGGGGCAAAGATTCGTCAATGGATTGTGGAAACTCCACTTACTGCTGAACTGGAAAAGGAAATTCGTGCAGCTTTTGCAGAACTTTCAAACGGCAACCCTGATATCGCGGTTGCCGTTCGTTCATCTGCGACTGCAGAAGACTTACCTGATGCTTCTTTCGCAGGTCAGCAAGAAACCTTCCTGAATATTCGTGGTATCGACAACGTTCTGATCGCGATCAAAGAAGTGTTTGCATCTTTGTACAACGACCGCGCGATCTCTTACCGTGTACACCAAAATTTTGCGCATGACGTGGTTGCTCTTTCTGCTGGCGTACAACGTATGGTTCGCTCAGAAACTGGTGCTGCTGGTGTAATGTTCACTTTAGATACTGAATCAGGCTTCCGTGATGCAGTATTCATTACAGCTTCTTATGGCTTGGGTGAAATGGTGGTTCAAGGTGCAGTAAACCCGGATGAATTCTATATTTCAAAACCGCTTCTAAACGCAGGCAAACATGCTGTACTGCGCCGCAACTTAGGTTCTAAACACCAGAAAATGATTTATGGTGAAGAAGCAGCTGCAGGTAAATCAGTTGTTGTGGTGGATGTAGAGAAAGCAGATCGTCAACAATTTGCATTGAACGATCACGAACTGCAAGAATTGGCTAAACAAGCACTGATCATTGAAAACCACTACGGTTCTCCAATGGACATCGAATGGGCTAAAGACGGTGATGACGGTAAAATCTACATCGTTCAGGCGCGCCCTGAAACTGTGAAGAGCCGTGAAAATGTTGGCACGATGGAACGCTACCTGTTAAAACAACGTGGTACTGTAATCTGTGAAGGCCGTTCAATCGGTCAACGTATCGGTTCTGGTAAAGTCCGCATCGTAACTTCAATTAAAGAAATGGACAAAGTACAAGACGGTGATGTACTTGTATCTGACATGACTGACCCGGATTGGGAACCAGTGATGAAACGTGCTGCTGCGATTGTAACTAACCGTGGTGGTCGTACTTGTCACGCTGCGATCATCGCACGTGAACTTGGGGTTCCAGCTATCGTAGGTTGTGGTAATGCAACCGAAGTCCTGGTTGACGGTCAGGAAGTAACTGTATCTTGTGCTGAAGGTGATACTGGTTTCATCTACGAAGGTGCGCTTGATTTCGAAATCCAAACCAACTCTATCGAATCTATGCCAAAACTTCCGTTCAAAATCATGATGAACGTAGGTAACCCGGATCGTGCATTTGACTTCGCGCAAATTCCGAACGAAGGTATTGGTCTTGCTCGTCTAGAGTTCATCATCAACCGTATGATCGGTGTGCATCCTAAAGCATTATTGAACATCGATAGTCTGCCACGTGAAACTCGCGCTGCTGTACTTGCTCGTACTGCAGGTTATACATCTCCAATCGAATTCTATGTAGAAAAACTGGTTGAAGGTATCTCTACTCTTGCTGCTGCGTTCGCTGACAAACCAGTGATCGTACGTATGTCTGACTTCAAGTCAAACGAATACGCTAACCTGATCGGCGGTAAACTGTACGAACCTGAAGAAGAAAACCCAATGTTGGGCTTCCGTGGTGCAAGCCGTTATGTATCTGACAACTTCCGTGACTGCTTCGAACTTGAATGCCGTGCACTGAAAAAAGTTCGTGACGAAATGGGTCTGACTAACGTTCAAATCATGATCCCGTTCGTACGTACTGTTGCTGAAGCTAAACGTGTTATTGAGCTATTAGGTCAAAACGGTCTGAAACGTGGTGAAAATGGTCTTAAAGTGATCATGATGTGTGAATTGCCAACTAACGCTTTGTTAGCTGAACAGTTCCTTGAACACTTCGATGGTTTCTCTATCGGTTCAAATGACTTGACTCAGTTAACGCTTGGTCTTGACCGTGACTCTGGTATCGTTTCTCACCTATTTGATGAACGTGATCCAGCAGTAAAAGCGCTTCTTTCTATGGCCATCCATGCTTGCCGTAAAGCCGGTAAATATGTAGGTATTTGTGGCCAAGGTCCTTCTGACCACCCAGATCTTGCACAATGGCTGATGGAACAAGGTATTGAATCTGTATCTCTTAACCCAGACTCAGTATTGGATACCTGGTTCTTCCTGTCTGAAGAGAAAGCTCAAAAAGCTTAATTAACTCTTTAAAAAAAGACCCTTTCATAGGGTCTTTTTTTATGTTCTCAATATTACCTAGATATTATCTTAATTATATTTCTAGATATTATCTTAATTATATTTATAGTTAAGTGATTAATCATATGTTTTTTGATTTAACAGAAATCAAATTATTTATATAAGCATAAGCTTCTTAGTGTAATGACAAACAAATACCAACAAACAGCATGAGAAAAAATTGCATAATTAAATTTAAGTGAATTTTCACATCTTGATAGCAAAATCATCAATCCTTGCTACACTGTCTCAATTATGGAGGAATTTGGTGATGAACATTCTTGAAAATCCTAAACTTATCCATATATTACATTTATATTCTTTTATTTGTTTTCAGCCTGAAAATACTTAAACTCCTAGTTCAATTTTTGTCCAAATTTATATTTTTGAGATTCAGTTTATATGCAGATTTACTTGGCACGAAATAATCAACAAGCTGGCCCATATACGCTCGAGCAATTAAATCAGATGCTTGCCAACCAACAGGTACTTCTGACTGATTTGGCTTGGCATCAAGGTATGACCGAATGGAAAGCTTTAGGTGAACTCACCCAAGGGAAACTGATCTATCAGCCTGAAGGCTATGTAGCACCAGAAATGCCAGCAACACCTGCCTATCAGGCTCCACAGAACGCAAATGAGTCAAGTACAGACCATCTTCGTGCCCGCAGCTCTCAAAATGTTGCAGCAAAAAAAGAACTGGCGAGTATTCCAAGCCGTATTTTAGCCAAGATTGTGGATCTGCTTTTATGGCTGCCTGCGACGTTTATTTTGACCGCATTTTTTACTCCTGAACAGGAAACCCAATTCGCACAACTGAACCAGGAATTTATGAATGTGATGTTAAGTAGTGATGCTGACCCTGCTTTGGCACAGCAGCTACAGACTCAGATGTTTGACATGTTTTCACAGCAGGCATGGATTGCGACTGCAATTTACCTGGTGATCATGCTCGCTATTCAGGCTTTTCTGATTGCCAAATCGGGTCAAAGTATCGGTAAAAAACTGACTAAAATTAAGATCGTAGATGCTGAGACTGGTGAAAAAACCAGCTTGATGCGTGCCTTCACTATTCGCAGTGTGTTCCTTATTCTCCTGAATATTATCTTCATGCCACTCAGCACAATCATTGACTGGGCGTTCGGTTTAGGGCAAAAACGTCAAACCGTGCACGATAAACTGGCAAAAACCCAAGTCGTTAAACAATAATTAGTCCTGCCATAAAATGGGATGTTTTGGCATCCCATTTTCCTACATAACTTTGAAATTACAATAAAATTCCTATAAATATTCTTGAAATCCGACCGACAAAATCGGTTTTTATTACAGTCATTTAAAGCACCTTTATATATAGCTTAGTTTGGCAATATCAGGCATAATGCCCTACAACGTAGCGGTGTATTATGATTAGAAGGGTGTTTTGTAAAAAAACGGCCTCTTTTATCATGCGACACTTTAATCGCTATCCCATATTAAATTAGGGAATGGGACTCTTCACCGAGGTTGTAAAATGAGACAAACGATTTTAGCTGTATTGTCTTTATCAACGATGGCTGCACTTTTAACAGGGTGTGGTGGTGATCTAGTACTTCTGAACTCTAAGGGTCCAGTTGCTGAAGGCCAAAGTAGCCTGATGATGACTGCGATTTACTTAATGCTGTTGGTGGTAATTCCATCAATTATCATGGCATTATGGTTCGGTTGGAAATATCGCGCATCGAATAAAGACGCAGACTATAAACCTACATGGGCACACTCTACTGCGATTGAAATTGTAGTTTGGGGTATCCCTGTCATTATTATTGGTATTTTAGCTTGGTTAACTTGGTGGGGTTCCCACAAGTACGACCCATACCGCCCACTTGAGGCAGATAAAGCACCATTAACAGTTCAGGTTATTGCTGAACAGTTCAAATGGATCTTCATCTACCCAGAACAAAACATTGCGACTGTAAACGAAATTCGCTTCCCAGAGAAAACTCCGGTAAGTCTTCGTTTGACTTCTAACTTCACGATGAACTCATTCTTCATCCCTGCGTTAAGTGGTCAGATCTATGCAATGGCGGGTATGCAAACTCACCTGAACTTAATGGCAGACGAAACTAGCCCAGCTGAAGGCTACCGCGGTTTCTCTTCTAACTATTCAGGCTATGGCTTCTCACAAATGCGCTTCCGTGCACATGCTGTGACTGATGCTCAGTTTGCTGAATGGGTAGCTGCAGTTAAAGCAGGTAACGGTACTTCAGTAAATCCAGAAGCAGTTCAAAAAACTGTTTTAGACCAAGCTGAATTTGCAAGCTTGCGTGACGGTAACCGTGGTAAACACCAAATCGAAGCGATTATTGCAAAAGCTACGACTCCTGAAGAGAAGGCTGCTGCTGAAGCAATGAAGCCTTACCCAACTAAGCCACATCCAGTGACTTACTACTCTTCTGTTGAGCAAGGTTTGTTTGAATCTGTGATCAATAACTACATGAGTAACTATCACGGTGCTGATCACTCAGCGTCTTCTGTTGCTCACCAGGAAGCAGCTGCTTCTGAAGCACATGTAGATGTTGAACATGCGACTGCTTCTCAAGGAGAATAATTCATGAGCTTCTTAGGTAAGTTAGGTCCAGATGCAATTCCGTACGATCCAATCGTACTGGTAACTGTTGCAATGATGATCTTAGGTGGTATCGCAGTTGTTGCGGGTATTACCTACTTCAAAAAATGGGGCTACCTGTGGAACGAATGGTTCACATCTGTAGACCATAAAAAAATTGGTATCATGTATATCTTTGTATCAGTGATCATGCTGGTACGTGGTTTCGCCGATGCGATCATGATGCGTCTTCAGCAGTTCCTTGCAAAAGGTGGCGGCGAAGGCTACTTGCACCCAGAACACTATGATCAGATCTTCACCGCACACGGTGTGATCATGATCTTCTTCGTGGCAATGGGTCTTGTTGTTGGCTTAATGAACATCTCTGTACCGCTTCAAATCGGTGCACGTGACGTTGCATTCCCATTATTGAACTCTTTAAGCTTCTGGCTGTTCGCTGGTGCTGCGGGTCTGATGATGGCTTCACTTGCGATTGGTGAATTCGCTGCGACTGGTTGGATGGCTTATCCTCCACTATCAGGCATTGAATACTCTCCTGGCGTAGGTGTGGATTACTACATCTGGGCACTGCAGATTTCAGGTCTGGGTACGCTATTAACGGGTGTTAACTTCTTCGTTACCATCATCAAAATGCGTGCGCCTGGCATGAAACTGATGGAAATGCCAATCTTTACCTGGACATCTTTATGTACAGCAGTATTGATTATCGCAGCATTCCCAGTGTTGACTGCTACTATTGCAATGCTGTCTCTTGACCGTTACTTCGGCTTCCACTTCTTCACAAACGAGCTAGGCGGTAGCCCAATGCTTTATGTGAACTTGATTTGGACTTGGGGTCACCCAGAAGTATACATTCTGGTATTGCCAGCATTTGGTATTTACTCTGAAGTTGTATCGACTTTCGCTCGTAAAGCATTGTTCGGTTACAAATCAATGGTCTATGCAACAGTTGCAATTACAGTATTGTCATTCGTTGTATGGGTTCACCACTTCTTTACCATGGGTGCAGGTGCCAACGTTAACGCATTCTTCGGTATCATGACCATGATTATTGCGATTCCTACTGGTGTGAAAATCTTCTCTTGGTTGTTCACCATGTACAAGGGTCGTATCGTTTACACTACCCCAATGCTATGGACACTTGGCTTCCTTGTGACCTTTGGTATCGGTGGTTTAACAGGTGTATTGATGGCGGTTCCACCAGCGGACTTCCTGGTACACAACTCTTTATTCCTGATCGCTCACTTCCATAACGTAATTATTGGTGGTGTAGTATTCGCTATGTTCGCGGGTATCATCTTCTACTGGCCGAAAATGTTCGGTTGGAGACTGAATGAGACTTGGGGTAAAGCAGCATTCTGGTTCTGGTTCTTCGGTTTCTATTTTGCATTCATGCCACTTTATATCCTTGGTTTCATGGGTATGACTCGTCGTCTGAATACATTTGATAACCCAGACTGGGATCCGTATGTAAACATCGCAATGTTCGGTGCTGTTCTAGTTGCACTTGGTATTGTATGTTTCATCATGCAAATCGTTGTTGGTTTCCTACAACGCGATCAACGTCTAGATTTGACTGGCGATCCATGGGATGGTCGTACGCTTGAATGGGCTACATCTTCTCCTGCTCCGTTCTATAACTTTGCTCATCTTCCAAAGATCAATGGTATTGATACTTTCTGGATCGAGAAAGAAAACGGTGTTGCTTATGCAAAACCTACGAAGTACGAAGATATCCATATGCCGACTAACCGTGCTGCTGGTTTCATTATCGCAATGTTCATCACTGTTATGGGCTTCGCGTTAATCTGGCACATCTGGTGGCTAGTAGCGGTTACTTTCGTAGCAGCTATCATCAGCTTCATCGTGTCTTCTTTCACCAAGAAAGTGGATTACTATGTTCCTGCTGCTGAAGTTGAGCGTATTGAAGGTGAACGTTATGCGATCCTTGAAAAACACTTGAAGAAGGACTAAGACCATGGCTGAAGTACTTCATCACGATAACCACGGGCACGATGAGCATCATCATCACGATGATACTGACATCACTGTCTTTGGTTTCTGGACTTACTTGATGAGTGACCTTATCCTTTTCGGTACACTCTTCATTGCATTCGCTGTTTTAAGTAGCCACGTTCCATTAGGCACTCCAAGCGCGCGTGATCTGTTTGGTGATTCATTAGGCTTCGTTTTAACTGAAACGTTTGCCCTCTTGATCTCTTCCGTAACTTTTGGTTTTGCCGTTCTAGCTGCCTACAAGAAAAACGTTGGTCAGGTTCTTACCTGGTTAGCGATCACTTGGTTATTCGGTGCTGCCTTTATCGGTATGGAACTTTATGAGTTCAATCATTTAGTTCATGCTGGTCATGGCCCTAGCACTTCTGCGTTCCTGTCTTCGTTCTTTACGTTGGTAGGTACGCACGGTATCCACGTGACTTCAGGTTTGGTATGGATGATCGTGTTAATGATTCAAATCAAGAAATATGGTTTGACTCTACCTAACACTCGTCGTCTTGCGTGCCTAAGCTTGTTCTGGCACTTCCTTGACATCGTATGGATCTGTGTATTCAGCGTAGTTTACTTGATGGGAGTTCTATAATGAGTCATGATCATAACGCTGCTGGCGAATCACACGGTAACATGAAGCAATATACTGTTGGCTTCATCCTGTCTGTTGTCCTTACTGTAATTCCATTCGGTATGGTCATGACAGGTGGTTTTAGCCGCGGTATCTTGATTACTGCTATTGCAATTACTGCAGTCGCTCAGATTCTTGTGCAATTAATTTACTTCTTGCACATGAACTCTTCTTCAGAGCAACGCTGGAACGTAATTGCATTTGTGTATACCATCTTAACCATCGCTATTCTTTTAGTGGGTTCTGTATGGATCATGAACTACCTACACTACAATATGATGATCTAAACTGGTTGTCATGCTGAAAAAGTATTTATTCCTGACTAAGCCAGGAATTCTCTTCGGTAACTTTGTTACCACTTTGGGTGGCTACTTCGTAGCCACTCAAGGTTCTGTAGATTTCCTTCTCCTGCTTCTTACTCTTATTGGTACTACTCTCGTAGTAGCATCAGGATGCGTGGTCAATAACGTTATTGATCAGGACATCGACCAAAAAATGCAGCGCACGCAAAATCGCGCACTTGTCAAAAAAACCATTTCTGTACCTGTTGCTCTCGCCTTTGCTTTTGTACTGGGTGTAATCGGTTTTGGCATTTTATGGTTCTGGGTAAATGCATACGCTTTCCTATTCGCAGTTATTGGTTTTGTCGTATACGTTGGTTTTTACAGCTTATGGACAAAACGAACAACTATTCACCAAACACTGGTAGGCAGTATTTCTGGCGCAGCACCGCCTGTGATCGGTTATACCGCAGTTGCAAGTCAGTTTGACTTAGGTGCCCTTTTAATTTTTCTAGGGTATGCACTCTGGCAAATGCCTCATTCATGGGGAATTGCAGTTTACCGTTTTGAAGATTACAAAAATGCAGGCATTCCAATTCTGCCTGTCGCCCGTTCAATTCGACGTACCAAGATCGAATCTTTGATCTACGTGATATTGTTCGGAATCACCATGAATGCTCTATTTGTTTATGGTTATGCAAACTGGATTTATCTGGTGGTATTGAATCTGATGACGCTTTACTGGATCTATCTCAGTATTCAGGGCTTTAAAGCTGAAGATGATCAGGCATGGGCAAAACAGTATTTCATGTTCTCGGTCAAACTGATTACCGTGATCAGTATTATTTTCAGTTTTACTTCTACTGCCCCGCAGAATCCAATCATATTTTTTTAAAAAGATAGAGTTTTACTCTATCTTTTTTATTTCTTCTGCTAAATAAATAATTCCCTTAAAGCCAATTTAAAGTAACTGTGTTTCTTCCAGAAATTTCCTTCTTGTAAATTTTTTCATTAACTGTAAGCGTCCGCTGAA
>NZ_DCRI01000102.1:0-4413 GCF_002324975.1 Acinetobacter sp. UBA1496
AATGCGTAAGTCCTATAGGAATAGATTTCGTTGTTCTAATGCATACGGCTACGCAGAATCTGAATAAACCATTCCAGTTGACGATATTCATCAAATGCCGGATGCTGGCCTACCAGTTCATGGTCAAAATGGGCTGTTTTACTGTATTTATTTAGCCAGTGACGAGTCATGGCAGGTTCTTTCTTACTAGCAGATGCATAAGCCAAGAAGAAATAAATATCCGCATGCTCATAATTGGTCATCGGTTTTAGAATCTGCTGGGTAATGAGCGCATAACGATCTTCTTTGGTCAGCTCAAAGTAGATCATATAGGCTTTGGCCAGATGCAAAGACAGATTGATATACAAATCAAGTGGCATTTCTTCAAATTCAATCCGGCCCTGCTCCAGCAGAACAATCGCTTCTTGCAGGAAATGCACCTGCTCTTGACGTAACTGACTGATAGTCACCAGTTGCAGACGAAGATCAGCTCGTTCAAGCGCCAACTCAGGCGTATTGCCATTTAAAAATAGCTGATCTGTTTCACCAATGCGTGCAATGATCTCTTTGGGGGTTGGTCGCATGAACGCAGTCCTCATATCTCAATGATTGCTATATGAGGCTGAAAATTGAAATTTAAAGCGTGGAAAAAAGATTAGAGCAAATGGGTATTACTTCTTAGCCAGGCAGTGATTGATAAACGCTGGTGTTTGGCTTTTAAAACTTCATGCATTAAATCACTTTGGAAGAAGGCAATACGGTTTGGCTTAGGCTGGATAATATGCCATTGATCATTTTTATCCTGCAAATGTAGTTCGCCGCCCCAGTTATCTTGCCAATCATCATGTAAATAATAAACCGCAGAAATCATCCGGCCATTCTTGCCTTGAGGATTATCGCGATGCAGGGCATAGAACTCACCTGCGTTATAGCAGGCAAAATGGGCTTCCACATCTTTAATGCCGAGGAAGAAAGCGCGGTTCAGCTCATGACCTAAGGCCTGTAAGGTTTGCACATGCTGGTTAGAAATTTCCAGATCTTCATTGAGCCAGAGAATATGATCACTACGGATATTGCTAACTACGCCATTTTGAATGGCTGCATCACGAAAGCGTTCCAGATTGCTGGTACATTCAGCAATCAGCTGTTCAACATAGGATGGGGCATAAGCATTGTCGATCATGCTAAAACCATGCTGATCTAGATCATCAAGAATCTGATCAACTGGCCAGGTTGCCGGGAGTTGAACTGCTTCCATAGAAACTCACCTAGAAGGGTAAATTGGGGTTGCGCTATTCTATGTAAGAATCGGGTCTGAACGAAACTATTTTTCATGTTAAAATAGCGGTTGATATTAGGAATTAATGAAACATGAATTACCGTCACCATTACCATGCTGGCAACTTTGCCGATGTCATGAAGCATGTATTGTTGCTTCAATTATTGACTCGACTCAATGCAAAAGATAAACCATATCGCTATGTGGATACACATGGTGGTGCAGGTAAATATGATTTATCCACCTCTGAAGCGCAAAAATCAGGGGAATTCCTGAACGGTATTCATCGTCTGATCAAGCTAGATGATTCGGTCAAGCGTAATGCACCAGAAGGCGTACAACAATATTTAAAAATTGTTGAGAAAATGCGTGAAAACTTTGGTAAAGGTGCATATCCGGGTTCACCCTGGTTTGCGCTGGAAGGCATGCGTGAAATTGACAAGGCCACCATTTTTGAAATGCAACGTGATGTGTTTCAGCAGCTACGTCATAACATTTTTGACAAGCGTGCGGGTCTGCATGAGCGTGATGCGTATGAAGGCTTGCTCGCAGTCATTCCACCGAAAGAAAAACGTGGTCTGGTCATGATCGATCCGCCTTATGAGCTGGAGCGTAAAGACTTCCCTCAATTGGTTGAATTACTGGTTGCTGCTTATAAAAAATGGCCGACAGGCGTATTTGCAGTTTGGTACCCAATTAAAGACCGTGCCATGATTGAGCGTTTCGAGAAGAAAATGTTCAAGACCGGGATTCGCCGTCAGTTGGTATGTGAAATCTGTGTGTGGCCAGATGATACGCCGGTGGGTTTAAATGGTTGTGGTTTACTGGTGATTAACCCACCTTGGAAGTTCTCTGAAGATGCAGACGAAGCGCTGCAATGGTTATTCCCGCATTTGCGTATGCAAGAAAATGGCGGTCATGCTGCAGTTCGTTGGTTAGTAGGCGAATAATATTTTAAAGATCGGGTCATAGTTAGGATCGACAAGAATGACAAGTACAAATAAGCCGGAACACGAATCTTCTAAAGATTTGCCATTTGATGGCATCACCTTCGAGGTGGAAGAGGTAGAGCATACCCAGGAAGGGCAAAGAGTTAAGCGTCGAGGTATCTATCTGTGGCCTAATCTGATTACAACCGCTGCGTTGTTATCAGGCTTTTACTCGATTATTGCCAGCATGAATGGCGAGTTTCAGCAAGCTATTTATGCGATTTTCCTGGCGGCTTTGTTTGATGGTCTCGATGGTCGTGTGGCAAGAGCGATTGGGGCACAAAGTCCATTCGGTGAACAGTTTGACTCACTATCCGATATGCTGGCCTTCGGTGTAGCGCCAGCCATTCTCATGTATAGCTGGGGATTAAGTGATTTAGGTCGTATCGGGCTGGCGGCTTGTTTTGTCTATACCGCTTGTGCGGCTTTCCGTCTGGCACGCTTTAATGTTCAGATTGGCGTAGTGGACAAACGTTATTTTATTGGCGTTGCGAGTCCATTAGCAGCCGTCATTATTATTTCACTGGTCTGGGTAGGATTGGACTTCCCGACTGTGTTTGATATTCGTGATTCTACTGTACAAATCATTAATGCTGCGATTATTGTAATCGTGGGCTTATTGATGATTTCCAATATCAAATATTATTCATTTAAAACTGTAGAGCGTAGACGGGTACCGTTTTTTGTGCTGCCGATCGCGGTGTTTATCTTTGCAGCGATGACTTATAATATTCCAGTGGGGATTCTCGTGATCTCCGTCATCTATACCTTGTCTGGTTTCCTTACAACCTTTATGGCAAAAAGACAGAGTACCTTATAACAATATAAAAATAAGGAGTTTGAGATGCAGTTTCTTCAAGATTTTCTAGATCGTTCGAAACAGCTGAATCAGACTCCTGCTGTTTCCCCGCATAATCTTGCCTATCATGGGCCAAACCAGAAATATAAAATTATTCATCAAGGTTTGACACTTCCTGATCTGCCTGCACCTCTTCATTATTTTAACTTTTCGAGTATCATCGGTCAGCCTAATGCACCGATGTTGGCAAACCCGAGTGCTATTCAAACCAATGCACTGGATACAGTCACAGTAATCTGTAGTACCAGTCCGCATATGGCAGGACAATTAAATTGCTATTCAATCAAAAAGGATTGCAAGTTTCAGTATGGCCTGTTTCAGTTTCTGGATCGTGAAAAACTGACAGGCGACTTTCCGCATTTTCGTTTACAGCGTTTTGATTCTGAACTGAGCTTTGATCTCAGCATCCATACGACCAATCTGATTTCACACTTCACCCAAATGCGCTTTGCACTGGCTGATCATTGGTCTTTGCTCTGTTATTGTCAGGGTACCTTACATTATAAAGATCAGAAATATCTTATTGAGAGCTTAGGTAGTTTTGAATTTGCACGAAGCTTTAATTTTCCCTATTTGCCTTTAGCCTTTCTGACTTATCAGATTATTAACCTGAGTGAAGGACGACAATTATTGCTGGCACAAATTCGGGATAGTCTGAACAGCATTGTGCAGTCACGAATTTATCTGCGTGACCTGAAAAATATGACCAGTCAAATGTTCGATCAAAAAGTCTATTTCAAGGTGCATCGGGTTTATCCGAGTGTGACTACCCCAAATGGGCAAAAGATGTATCTGCCGCGTGAGTTTGAATGGTGCTATGAAGATGGCAAAGGAACACAGATCTGGTTGCAGGGACAAAGCCGGGGAGATTTCAAATTTGGTCTGGCTGCGGGTTATGTTGGAAGCTTTAATTACGAAGTCAGAATTAATGGCAAGACTGAGTATGGAGAAGGGGGCTATTGTGAATATATAGATTGCCGCTCCTTGCGCTTTCAGGAACACGATAAAAAAGAGAAATTATTAAGTACATTGGCCAATCCTGTACCTTTAATGCTCAAAAAATAGGGAAAATCGGCATTTTTGTAGAAATAATAATCAACTGAAGTATTTTCTTAAAAATAGGGGTTGCGCTTGTTTGGGATTGGTCTATAATGTACATCCATCGGCGGTGATGAAGATTAAAAACTTCTGATAAAACAGTAACTTAGTTAAGATTGGCTGAGTTGAGTTTTAGAAAGGAAGTTTAAAAATAGTTTAAATTACCAGTTGACACTTTAGAAATAAAGCGTAATATAGCCGACCTAGCT